>CANBZE010000284.1 GCA_947373775.1 Alphaproteobacteria bacterium | reverse complement strand
CCGGGCATTGACCGGATGGTGGACGAGGTCGAGAAGGTCTACCTCAGCGATCCGCGAATCAAGGACGTCTTCGAGGAGTCGAACCTGGAACGGTTGAACGTCATGCTGAAGGATCATTTCTGCATGGTGGCGGGTGGTCCCTGTACCTATACCGGCCATAGCATGGAAGCCGCGCATAAGGGTTTGCACCTGAAGAACATGGACTTCAATGCTCTGGTGGAAGACCTGCAGGTGGCGATGGACAAATGCGATATTCCCTTTGCCACCCAGAACCGCTTTCTGGCGCGTCTGGCGCCTATGCAGCACCAGGTTGTGACACGATGAAAAATCTTTTGTGGCTGCTGTTTCTGCTGGTGCCGTCCGTTGCCTTTGCCGACGCCACCATCATCCAGAAGGGCCGTCGCTTCAATCCGGGCGAGATCACCATTCGCCGTGGCGAAAGCCTGACCTTCACCAACAATGACGAGTTCATCCATCAGATCTATGTTACCGGCCTGTTCGATTCCGATGAGCGCGTGCCCGGCCAGACCCTGGTGGAAAACTTTCCGGACGCAGGCACGTTCGATGTACATTGCCACATCCATCCCAAGATGAAGCTTGTGGTGCGCGTGAACTAGGAGGCGTTATGATGCGATCGCCGTTTCTTGCCGCATTCAGTCTCGTCCTGGCCATCGGCCCGGCCGCTGCCGACGCCGTGGTGACTCAGAAAAGCCGCGCCTTCCGTCCCACCGACGTCACCGTCAACCGGGGCGAGGCAGTCACCTTCACCAACGACGACAGCTATATCCACCAGATCTATGTCGACGGGCTGTTCGATTCCGACGAGAAGGGCCCGGGCGAAAATCTTAACGAGACCTTTCCAAGATCCGGCACCTTCCAGGTCCGCTGCCATATCCATCCCACCATGCGCATGACGGTGCATGTGAGATAGGCTTGGAAATACTGGCTTTTTGGCACGGGCGCGGACGATGCGGACCCGGACTTAAGCCGCCATAAACCCCTGACAGGTCAAACTCTTATCGTTTTCCTGCGGGCCGTTCATGCAACTCGCCAAGTACACCATCGGCGCCAAGATATTCGGCGCCTTCGCCGCCATGAGCGCCATCATCGGATTGATGGGACTTGCGGGCTATGGCGTGCTGTCGGCGGCCGGCACCATCGCGGTGACGACCTTCGACGGCCCGCTGATGGCGATCAACTATGCGCGCGCCGCCCAGACCGATTTCACCGAGATGCAGATCGCCGAGCTGCGCTACGAACATGCGAAGCCCGCCGAGCGCGCGAAAATTGCCGAAGAGATTTCCGGCGTCTTCGAGAATTTCACCGCCGACCTGGAAGTGGCCAAGCAGCGCAGCTTCGCCGCCGATGAGCAGCGGGTCATCGCCCAGATCGAACCCCTGGTGCGCCAGTGGCGCGGCGCCCGCGCCCGGGGCGATGTTGCCGCGCTGTCCAGCCTGGACCAGCGGATCGACGACAAGTTCGACCTGCTGATCGAATTCAACACCGATCACAGTTTCATCGGCCGCCGCCAGACCGTCACCAATATCGGCCATTACAAATATGCCAGCATCGCCATAACGGTTTTCGCGCTGCTGCTGTCTGCGGGCCTGACCTGGCTGCTGCGCAGCCGCATCGTGCGTCCGCTGCGCGCTGCCGCCACTGTCGCCGACCGCATCGCCAAGGGCGACATGGAAACCCAGATTCCCAAGGGCGGCCAGGACGAGACCGGCACCCTGCTCTATTCCATGACGGTGATGCAGGACAATATCCGCGAGGCCATGACGCGGGAAAAAGAACTGCGCCGCTCCGCCGAGAACCGCCTGGTGGACGCGCTGGAGACCAGCCGTGAAGGCGTGATGCTGGTGGCGCCGGACGGCAAGATCGTGATGTCCAACTCCACCCTGCGCGGCTTTTTCCCCGCCATCGCCTATCAGCTGATGCCGGGCACCCAGTTCGACACCGCGCTGGAGCTCATTCAAGGGCAGCTTGCCCCGACCCAAGCCCCAAGCGAAGACATCAACATATCGGGCCATGCCGAACTGGAACTGGCCGATGGCCGCTGGCTGCGCATGACTGGCAGCGCCACGTCCGAAGGCGGCTCGATCATCTTCCTGTCCGACTTCACCGCCATCAAGGAGCGCGAGGAAAGCTTGCGCCGCGCCAAGCGCGAGGCCGAAGCCGCCAACGCCTCCAAGACCCGCTTCCTGGCCAATATGAGCCATGAATTGCGCACACCGCTGAACGCCATTATCGGCTTTTCGGAAATCATTTCCGGCCAGTTCTTTGGCGCGCTGGGCAATGCGCGTTACCTGGACTATTCCGGCGATATCCTGCGCAGCGGCCGGCATTTGCTGGCGGTGATCAACGACGTGCTGGACCTGTCCAAGAGCGAAGCCGGCAAGATGGTGCTGGCGGCGCGCGAAACCGATATGCGCGATGTGCTGAAGGACTGCGTCACCATGATCCGCGAGCAATGTGCCGAAGCGGGCCTGACTCTTTCGGTAACGGGCATGGAACATCAGCTGCCGATGACGGGCGATGCTGCCAAGCTGCGCCAGATCTTTCTGAATCTCCTGTCCAACGCCATCAAGTTCACGGAAAAGGGCGGCAAGGTCTCGCTCGATGCGCATTCGACCGCCGGGAGCATCGCCGTCACCGTGGCCGATACCGGCATCGGCATGGACCCGGAGGATGTCGAAATCGCCTTCCAGCCCTTCAGCCAGGTCGATAACCGGCTGGAGCGCCGCTATGAGGGCACGGGCCTGGGCTTGCCGCTGACCAAGGCGCTGGTGGACCTGCACAAGGGCTCACTGGTGATCGACAGCGCCCGCGGCAAAGGCACGCGCATCACCATCAACTTCCCGCGCGCGATCAGTGAAGAGTTGCTGGAAGCAATCTAGCCTTCCTCATGCTTCGACAGGTTCAGCATGAGGAATTCCTCACCCTGGTCGCACTACGCTGGCGCTAGCGACTGTCGAAGGGTGAGGGCGAGCGTTAGCGCGCCGCGACGTGTTCCTTGGCCGTCTGGATGGCGCGGACAAATCCCACCGGATCGGCGATGGCGGGCGTGGTCACCGAATCCACGCCGGTGCCTTCGATCTTCACCGTCCCATAGCCGAACAGCCGGCCCGGGATGGATTGGGTCACCTTCACGCCTTCGATGTTGGGCAGGGCGGTCTCGTTGGTCCGCATGGACAGCAGGCCGTATTTTTCCACAAAGCGGTGGCTGGTGACGCCGATCTCGGTGGACCATTTGCGGATCATCATCCGCAGGAAGGTGATCAGCCCCAGCACGAACAACAGGCCCGCCGCGATGGTGTAGGGATCGGGCTGGGTCTGGGCGTCGGCGAAGGCGGCCAACAGCAATGCGCCGGGGATCAGCAGGCTGAGCCAGGCAGCGGTCAGGTACAGCACGTGGAAATGGGCGCGGGCGATGATGATCTCGCCGTCGCCCAAGGACTTCTGGATATAGGACATAGCTGCCTCCGCTGTACGGAGGCTGTTTTAGGCGATTTTGCGGGGCTTAACTAGCGCTCGTGGTCGGGGAGCAGGACTTCGCGGACACCCTTGTGATTGGGGCTCGAGACCACGCCTTCCTGTTCCATGCGCTCGATCAGGCTGGCGGCGCGGTTATAGCCGATCTGCAGCCGGCGCTGGATGTAACTGGTGGACGCCTTCTTGTCCCGTGCCACCACTGCCAGCGCCTTGTCGTACAGGTCGTCGCCCGACTGGCCGTTGCCCTGGCCGAACACCGAATAGGGATCGTCGCTCTCTTCGTCCGGCTCTTCGGTGACGGCATCCAGATATTCCGGCGCGCCCTGGCTCTTGAGGAAGCGCACCACGTCTTCGACTTCATGGTCGGACAC
>CANBZE010000283.1 GCA_947373775.1 Alphaproteobacteria bacterium | reverse complement strand
ATCAGGCTGGAAAAGCGGGTGCCCAGGACGATTGCGTCGGGGGCGGGATAGATGCGCTGTTCCAAAAACCGGATTCCCAGCAGCCAAGTGGTCTGCCCCAGATAGATGGCATAGGACCATTCGCCCAGCATTTGCGGCAGCCGGGTCTGCAGCGCCCGCGCCACCAGGCCGCGGTCGAAGGCCAGCGCAAAGACCAGCGCCATCAGTGGCAACACGGTGAAGATGTCCATGCGGGTATGCGACCAGCCGGTATGCAGCACGATATAGCCGAGCAGACCCAGCAGCAGCAGTTGCAGGATCGAATGTCCCCATTCGGGCAGCCGGTCGCGCGGCTTGAGGCGGCGGAACAGCACCGCCATGCCCACACCGATGGAAAAATCCGACAAGCCGCGCAGCACGCCATTGTGGAAGGTGATGTCCAGGCCATGCTGGGATGTCAGCAGCAATGCCACCAGACCCGCCAGCCCGGCGCCGATCAGGGCAAAGCCGCGCCACAGCTTTCCTTCTGCCAGCCAGAGCAGGGCGGGAAACAGCAGGCACAGCGCAAATTCCACGCTGACGAACCAGGACACGCCGTTCCAGGTCAGGGTGTTCATGGTGTTCCAGGCATGGACCAGCACCAGGCTGAGAAAGAAGCCTGTCGTGCTGACATTCTGGTGATACTTGGCGTCGAAGATCGAATGATAGCCGCCATGCGCCGCCAGCGCCCGCAAGCCGATCACCATCGCCAGCAATAGCAGCAGCATGAACAGGTGGAGAGGATAAAGCCGGATCAGCCGCGCCCGCAGGAAGGCGACATAGCCGGAGCGCCGCAGGAGTTCGTTCAGGCGCGGCCAGTAGGCATGGGTGAGGATGAAGCCGGACAGAACGAAGAAGAACTCCACCCACAGATAGCCGCGGGTGGCGAGGAAATCGAGCGGCCGCCAGCCGGAGTAATGATGGCCTTCGCTGAAATGGAACATCACCACCACCAGCGGCGGAAAGGCGCGCGCGCCCGCCAATGCAGCGATCTTTCCCGAGCTTGCCGGTTTTGCGGTCACGTTTGCCATCCCCGATTGTGACACTATCCCCAGCGCGCTTCTGTGTCATGCGGGGTCCAGCTTCACCCACGGCCAAAATCGTGTAGCGTGCGTGCGGGATTTAGGCGGGGGCCTGTTTGTTGCCGCATCTGCAATCGGCGCTGGGTATCTGCGCCATCATCGCGCTGGCCTGGGCCCTGTCGGAGGACCGGCGCGGCTTCAACTGGCGCATCGTGATCGGTACCCTGTTGCTGCAGGCTTTGGTGGCGCTGCTGCTGCTCAAGCTGCCCATGCTGCGGGATGCGCTGTTCCGGCTGAACGGCGTGGTCACCACCCTGTCCACCGCCACGGGCGCGGGCACCAGCTTCATCTTCGGTTACCTGGGCGGCGGCCCCGCGCCATTCGCCGTCACCAATCCCGGCAACATGATCAACCTGGCCTTTGGCATCCTGCCGCTGGTGATGGTGATCAGCGCCTTGTCCGCCATCCTGTGGCACTGGCGTGTCCTGCCCGCCATCGTGCATTGCCTGGCGGTGGTGCTGAAGCGCACTCTGGGGCTGGGCGGCGCGGTGGGGCTGGGCGCGGCCGCGACCGTCTTCCTGGGCAATATCGAAGGCCAGCTGGTGATCCGCCCCTATCTGGCGCGCATGGCGCGTACCGAACTTTTCATCCTGATGACGGTGGGCCTGTCGGTGATCGCCGGCACGGTGTTCGTGCTGTACGCCACCATTCTCAAAGACGTGCTGCCCGGTGCGCTGGGGCATCTGCTGGTGGCGTCGCTGATGTCGTTGCCGGCGGGCGTGCTGATGGCGCGCATCATGGTGCCCGGCCCGGCGGAAACCGAGCTCACCGAAAAGCAGGAAGCGGTGCATTACCGCTCCACCATGGACGCGATGGCCCAGGGCACCGAGGACGGGCTGAAAATCTATCTGCAGATTCTGGCCATGCTGATCGTGATGACCTCGCTGATGGCGCTGGCCAACGTGATTCTGGGCCATCTGCCGGCCGTGGGCGGCGCGCCGCTGACCTTGGAACGCATGCTGGGCTGGCTGTTTGCGCCCTTTGTCTGGCTGCTCGGCGTGCCGGCCAGCCAGGCCGGTGCCGCTGGCGGGTTGATGGGGATCAAGATCGTCCTCACCGAACTGGTATCCTATCTGCGGCTCGCGACCATGCCGGCCGGAACCCTGGATGCGCGCAGCACCCAGATCATGGTCTATGCCATGTGCGGCTTCGCCAATTTCGCCAGTGTCGGCATCCTGATTGCCGGCATGAGCGCGCTGATCCCCGATCGCCGCGACGAGGTCGTGTCCCTGGCGCTGAAGGCGCTGGTGGCCGGAACTTTGGCCAGCGGGCTGTCGGGCGCCATGATCGGGTTGCTGCCCTTCTGAGGGCATTCTAGAATCGGATCATGCATGTGCGCCCCTGGCCGGCCATTTTTCTTTTACTGTTGGCCGGATGCGCGCCCGACTTTGCGCCGTCGGGCGATGCGCGCATGAAACCTGTGATTGGTGACGAGATGCTGGTGGCCCGGGACGGCGCGCAATTGCCGCTGCGCCGCTGGGAGGCGGACGGCAAGCCGCGCGCCGTGATCGTGGGGCTGCATGGCATGAGCGATTATTCGGGCGCCTTCGACATGCCCGGCAAGGTGTGGGCGAAGCAGGGCATCACCACCATTGCCTATGACCAGCGCGGTTTTGGCCGAAGCCCAAATCCCGGTGTGTGGGCGGGCGCAGACACGATGCGCGCCGACCTCAGCGTTGCCGTGGCGGCGGCGCGCATCCGCTATCCCGGTGTGCCGGTCTATGCCCTGGGCGAGAGCATGGGCGGGGCGGTGGTGCTGACATCTTTGGCATCGGCGACCCCGCCGGGCGTGGATGGCGTCATATTGGTCGCGCCGGCGGTGTGGTCGCGCGGCGACATGCCGATGCTGTACCGCACCGCCCTGTTCCTGGGCGCGCATCTGCTGCCAGGCATGATCTTGTCCAACAATGCCGCCAAATCGGTGGTCAAGATCACGCCGTCGGACAATGTGCCGATGCTGATCGCATTGGGCCGCGACCCGCTGTTCCAGAAAAGGACCCGCACCGACACGCTGTATGGGCTGGTGAATTTGATGGACGAGGCGCGCACCGCGCCCGATGGCATAAAGACCGCGCCGCCGATCCTGTTTCTCTATGGCGCAAACGACCAGATCATTCCGGCCAAGCCCACCGAGGCGGTGATCGCGGGTTTGGGAACCAAGGCCATAGTCCGCAAATACGAGCATGGCTACCATATGCTGCTGCGCGACCTTGAAGGCGAGGTGGTGGACAAGGATGTGGCGGACTGGGTCACGTCCGGCGGCAGCAAATAACCGCCTCAGCCGTTACCACTCCGGAACCCTTTCGGAGTACAAAGATGGCCCATCCCCAGAACGATCTGCGCAACGGCAAGCCGGGTGGCGATGCCAATACCAACGCCAAGCTGGCCGGTCACACCGAGCAGACCATGCCGACCGCGCCCAAGGACGAACATGCGGTCAATCCGGGTATCGGCAGCAAGGCCGGCGTGGCCGAAGGCCAGGTCACCAAGTCCAATTAAGTCCACTTAGCCGGTTTGCGGGCTAAGTCCGCCCTTTGCGGGCGACACGGGGATGGCGATATGCTTTCCAGGCGGGAAGCATTTCGCCTCCCCATTTTGTTTGGGCTGGGGAAATGCCGCAAGTCTGGCCTGAATTCGACTGGGCCGATCCGCTGTTGCTGGAAGCCTCGCTGCGCGAGGAGGAAAAGCTGGTGCAGGGTACCGCGCGCGGCTTTGCGCAAGGCCGGCTGATGCCCAGGGTGCGGGACATGCACCGGGATGAAAGCTTCGATCCT
>CANBZE010000282.1 GCA_947373775.1 Alphaproteobacteria bacterium | reverse complement strand
CAGCAGCGGATCGCCTTCACCGGCCGGAGCAATGGCGCCGATGGCGCAGCCGGCGGCCGTCGAGGTCGCGGTCGCACCGGCAGGAACACCGGTCAGGGTGGTGGTGATGGTCGGGTTGGTGCAGGTGGCGTTGGTGCCGCCATCGCTACCACCCAGGTTCAGGCGGAATTCATAAGCAAAATCGTTATAGACCTTGCCCTCAATACCCAGATAGGCGCGGCGCATAACCGCGCCCGACGAAAGGTCGGAAGGGCCGGCGAAACCCGCCGGGTGCGTGCTGTCCTGGGAGAAGCCCGCAAAGTCAGCCTGCATGCGGGCGCGGATTGCCATGGTGAAGCGGCCGTCACCGGATGCGAAAGTCGGGCGGCCATTGTCGAACGCCCACACCGCCGAGTTGTAACCCTGTTCCAGGGTCGAGAGCCGGGTGCGGTCAGAACTGGCGCGATCCGCGGCGGAAGCCTGCGCGTCTTCCAGCGCCTGGACCCGCGCGGCCAGTTCGGCATTGCTCATGGTGGAGTTCTGGGCAAAATTTTGCGCCAGAACCAGCGGGTGATCCGCAGCGCTGATCGTATTGTCGTCCGCGTTGGCCGCCTGCGCGCCAACCGCCATCGCGATGGCGGCGACGCCGCTCATCAGCGCAACTTTCCCCATTTTCATTACCTTCAACCCTCTGTGAATCTCGCGCGCAAGTTGGCGCGCGGCCCATGTCGCAGTGGGGGGCTACAGCACGATGAAGGTTCCGTGACAGTGATGTGACAGGGTTCGCGGGTGCAGCGGAATCCGCACTTCCGCTAAAATGTCGCGCTGTGGATAGTTAAGAACGTGGCGATAAAGCCACGCCCCGACGCGCCAAAATCAGTCGCCGTCCGTCGCCCGACGTCCCGGCAAACCTTCGGGCGGTTCGCCCTGCGCCAGCGCGCCATACCGTCCGGCGAAATAGACCAGTGGCGCGCCGGCCCCGTCATTGCGGGAGAATTTCAGTACACGGCCGATCACGATGGCGTGGTCGCCGGCATCCTGCACGCTCTCGCGGGCGCATTCGAAGATCGCCAGCGAATCGGCCAGGCCCGGCGGTCCCAGCTCGGTGGGCACCAGCGCGATGCCGTCCAGGCTGTGTTCGCCCTGCCCGGCCAGTCGCGCCGACACCGCCTTGTGGCCGGATGCCAGAATGGAGACCGTGAAGGAGGGCGCCTCGGCAAAATAGGGATAGCGGCGCGAGCGCCGGTCGATGCACCACAGCACCAAAGGCGGGTCCAGCGACACCGAGGTGAAGCTGTTGACCGTTATCCCAATATGGGACGTTTGCGCCGACCCTGCCGTCATCACCGCGATCCCGGTGGGGAAACAGCCCAGGGCGGCGCGGAAAGCCTTGGCATCAAAGTCCATACGTCACCCTGGCAGCCCCCACTTCACACTCGGTTAATGGGGATTGTGCATGATCGCTCAAAGGTTAGGCGACGCGGCGAAAAGACCGCAAGGCCTGATCCGGGTTTAATCGGGTGGCGGGCATGGCTGGCGACAACGCAGTCGTTATCAAACGCATCAAAAAGGGCGGGCATGGCGGCCATCACGGCGGCGCCTGGAAGGTCGCGTATGCGGACTTCGTGACCGCGATGATGGCCTTCTTCCTGCTGATGTGGCTGATCAACACCACCACCCCCGAACAGAAGCGCGGCATCGCCGACTATTTCGCGCCCCAATCCATCGCCCAGACCGTGTCCGGCTCAGGCGGCGTGCTGGGCGGCAAGGTGATGGGCGAAGACAGCGCCCATGCCGGCGGCGCCCAGTCCGTGATGCAGAAACAGTCCCCGCCCTCGCCGTCTTCGGCCGCCAAAGGCATGACCAATGGCGCCAGCCAGGGCGGTGGCGGCAACGAATCCGACGCGGCCGCCAATGGCAAGCTCGGCCAGGACGGCGACTTCGCCCATGCCGCCGAAGCGATCCATCAGGCGGTGCAGAACAATCCCGATATCGCCAATCTCTCGCACCAGATCATCACCGAGAACACGCCGCAGGGCCTGCGCATCCAGCTGGTGGACCAGGACGGCCGTCCCATGTTCCAGAACGGCTCCACCGAGCCGTTGCCCTATACCAAGAAGCTGCTGGCGGCGGTGGGCAGCATCATCGCCGCCCTGCCCAACCGGGTTTCGATCGCCGGTCACACCGGCGGCAATGACAGCGCCGCCACCGGCGGAAGCTGGGAACTTTCGGCCAGCCGCGCCAACCAGGCCCGCGCCCTGCTGCAGACCGGCGGCCTTGGCAGCGACCGCATCTATGAAGTGGCGGGCAAAGCCGGGTCCGAGCCGCTGCTGCCCGAAGACCCCAACGCCAGCGCCAATCGCCGTCTTTCCATCCTGCTGATGCGCGAAGCACCGCCCATCCCGCCCCATACCGGCCTGTAATCCCCAGCTGCTTCGCGGGCGTTAGGGCCTGTCCTGCAAGCGAAAAACGCGGGCCAACGGCGAATAATCCGCTTCACTCCGGCGCGAAGCCCGCCATACTTGGCCCAAGACGGGCAGGCCTTTGCGAGCGACAGACCAGACGTGACCGACCAGCGCAGCACACGCATACCGCAGTTTTTCCTCACCCCCGGCGGGCCCTGCCCCTACCTGCCGGGCCGCGTCGAACGCAAAGTCTTTGCGCGCCTCGGCGGCAACCTGGCCCAGCCTTTGTCCGAAGCGCTCACCCATTCCGGTTTTCGCCGCAGCCAGTCCATCGCCTATCGCCCGGCCTGCGAGGGCTGCACAGCCTGCGTGTCGGTGCGCATCCGCGCCGGCGAGTTCGCCGCCAGCCGCAACCAGAAACGCATTCTGCGCCGCGACCAGGACCTGCACCGCGCCGAAGTGGCGGCCGAAGCCACCCGCGAACAATTCGCCCTGCTGCGCACCTATCTGGACTCGCGCCATCCGGGCGGCGGCATGAGCGACATGGGCCTGTTCGACTATGTCGCCATGGTCGAGGAAACGCCGGTGGATACCCATATCGTGGAATACCGCACGGACGACGGAACACTTGTCGCCTGCGCCCTCACCGACCGGCTGAAGGATGGCCTCAGCATGGTCTATTCCTTTTTCCATCCGGGCGAAGAGACGCGCAGCCTGGGCACCTACATGATCCTGGATCATGTCCGCGCGGCGCGGGATCAGAACCTGCCTTATGTCTATCTGGGCTATTGGGTGCGCGGCAGCGAGAAGATGGATTACAAGATCCGCTTCTCGCCGCTGGAAGCGTTAGGCGCCAATGGCTGGGAACCGCTGGCGCTCTGACAATTGCCACCTGGGCAAGCGCGCCCGTTGCATGCCCTCAATTCTGTTCGAGAATTTTCACCTTGTCGCCGTCATGCAGCTTGTCCAGCGCATCGCCCGCCAGCCGGTCGCCGGCCGAAAGCCCCGACAGGATGGTGACTGCCTGCGCCGTCTTCAGGCCCAGCGCAACGTCGCGTTTCTCCACCGTGCCGTCTTCCTTGAGCAGGAACACCGTGCCGGTCTTGCCGTTCACCTGCACCGCAGCGGGCGGCACCGTGACGCGCGCCACCACCGGGCCGGTAGTTTTTTCCGGCGCAGTCATGAACGACACCCGCGCCGCCATCTGCGGCAGGATACGGCTATCCTTTTTGGTAATCCTGACGCGCACCGCCACGGTGCCCTTGCTCTGGTCGGCCGTGGGAATGATGGCGATGACCGAACCGGGAATTTCCAGTTCGGGATAGGCGTCCAGATGGATGGTGGCGGCGGCGCCTGCCTCCACCCGCTCGATGTAATTTTCGCTGACGTCCACCTGGACCTCCAGCGAGTTCATGTCGACGATGGTCATGATGCCGGAACGGGTCGAGCCGCCGCTCTGCGCCGAAGGGGCCACCACCTCGCCGACCTGCGCCACCTTGACCGTGACGATGCCGTCGAACGGCGC
>CANBZE010000281.1 GCA_947373775.1 Alphaproteobacteria bacterium | reverse complement strand
CGTCCCAGCCGGCGCAAGGTGTCGCCGCCGAAGCGCCCAGGCCGCAGGACGGTTCGCGCAAGCTCAAGGTGCTGGCGGTGGATGACGACCGGCTGGTGCTGTTCAACACCGTCGCCATGCTGGAAGACCTTGGACATGAGGTGGTCGAGGCCGGATCGGGCGCCGAAGCGCTCGAGTTGCTGGCGCAGCAAAGTTTCGACCTGGTTATCACCGACCAGTCCATGCCCCGGATGAGTGGCACCCAGTTGATGGACGCCATCGCGCAGAACTGGCCGGGCACCAAGATGATATTGGCGACCGGCTATGCCGAGCTGCCGGGCGGCATCGAGGTCAAGGTGCCTCGGCTGGGCAAGCCTTTCGCTGAGCAGGACCTGAAAAGGGTCATCGCAGCGCTTTAGGGCGCGGCTTGCGGCCCGGCGGGTGCCTGGGTCTGTGCCGCCGGTGTTGGCGCAGGCGTGGCAGCCGCCGGCGGTCCCAGGAAGGCCGAACGCGCGGCAGCTTCCTTCATGCCATGGTTGGCGGCGGAAGCATAAAGCTGGCGCGCGGTTTCCAGGTCCTGCGGTACCAGCGGCGGCGCTCCGGTCTCATAGAACTGGCCCAGCTGGAATTGCGCCATCGGATGATTGGCGGCGGCGGCCGCTTCCAGAAGCGGCAACGCCTTGCGCATGTCGGGTGGACCCAATTCGCCTTTCAGGTACATGTCGGCCAGATCAGCCTGGGCGGTGGGCAGTCCTGCCACGGCGGCGCGCATATAGACCTCTTCGGCCTTGTCGGGATCCCTGGGCGTACCCTGACCCTTGCGCAGCATCATGCCGAGGTTGCGCATCGCGGCCAGATCCTCGAAGCGCAGATCCCACCAGATCTTGAAAGCTTTTTCGTAATCGCCTGCGTCATAGGCGGCGACGCCGGTATCGAAAATCGCGGCAAGCTCGGCGCCGGTATGGGCCGCCAAGGCCGGTGTGGCTGCGAGGCAGACGCAGAGCGCGGCGGCAAGGTGCGGAAAAATCTTGTGGTTTCTGGCCATGGGTCCGCAAGGCTACCCTGCCAAACGTGAAACTGCTAGGACGCACCCATGACGATGGAGACAGGTGGACCTCTGAACGATGGCGGCATTGCCGCCGGCGCCGATCCGTTCGCGCTGTTCCAGGACTGGATGAAGGAAGCGGAAGGCTCCGAGCCCAATGACGCCAACGCCATGGCGCTGGCCACCGCCGATGCCGACGGCGTGCCCAATGTGCGCATGGTGCTGCTCAAGGGCGCCGATGCGAACGGCTTTGTCTTCTATTCCAATTCCCACAGCATCAAGGGCGAGGAACTGGCGGCCAATCCAAAGGCGGCGCTCAACTTCCACTGGAAGAGTTTGCGCAAGGCGGTGCGGGTGAAGGGAAACCTCGCCCAGGTCTCCGACGCCGAGGCCGACGCCTATTTCGCCACGCGCCCCAAGGACAGCCAGATCGGCGCCTGGGCCTCGCCCCAGTCGCGCACCATGGAAGGGCGCTTTGTGTTCGAGAAGGCCATTGCCGAATACGCCCTGAAGTTCGCCCTGACCAGGGTGCCGCGTCCACCGCATTGGACCGGCTGGCGGCTGGCGCCGCTGCGGATCGAGTTCTGGCGCGACCGTCCCTTCCGGCTGCATGACCGGCTGGTCTATGAGCGGGACGCGGCCGGCGAGGCCTGGCGCACCGAAAGACTGTTTCCGTGAGCACCGCGTCGCCGGATGGCGACCCTGGAAAAAAAGTCGCACAGGCCGGGGCGTTGATGAAGCGCGCCGCCATCGCGTCTGTATCGGTGTCGCTGTTTCTGGTGGCGATAAAGACCTACGCCTATTTCGTCTCTCATTCGGTGGCGATGCTGGCGAGCCTGGCGGATTCGGCGCTGGACCTTTTCACCTCCTGGCTCAACCTCATCGCCATCCGCTCGGCGCTGACACCCGCCGATGCCGAACACCGCTTTGGTCATGGCAAGGCCGAGCCGCTGGCGGGCCTGGCGCAGGGCGCCTTCATCTGCGCCTCGGCGTTGTTCCTGGTGATCCAGGGCGTGGGCCGCATCCTGGCGCCCGAGCCCATCGACCACAGCGTCGAGGCGCTGATCGTGATGTGCATCGCCATCGCCTGCGCCATCGCGCTGATCCTGTATCAGCGCAAGGTGGTGGCAAAGACGGGCAGCGTCGCGGTGGAAGCCGACCAGACCCATTATTTCGGCGATCTGGTCACCAATATCGGCGTGGTGCTGGCGCTGCTGCTCTCCAGCCTGCTGGGCTGGACCCTGGCCGATCCCCTCATTGCCATCGCGGTGGCCGGCATCATGGCCTACACCGCCTTTGGCGTGGGCCGCGACAGCTTCAACCAGTTGATGGACCGTGAATTGCCGGAGGCCGAGCGGGCCCGCATCCGCCGCATCGCCCATAGCCATCCGGCCGTGAAAAATGTCCATGACCTCAAGACCCGGTCAGCGGGCCTTTCCACCTTCATCCAGTTGCACCTGGGCCTCGATCCCAACATGCCGCTGGCGGAGGCGCACACGATCAGCGATGCGGTCGAACACGCGCTGCTGCAGGCCTATCCCGGCGCTGACGTGATCATCCATCAGGACCCGGCGGGCATGGAGCCGCTGCCTCCCGATGATGCGTATTAATCGCAACACCAGATTGGCGAAAATATAGTTTTCAACCCCCTGCCGCCGGGTATGCTGACGCGAAAGCGGAGGCAGAATGTCCAACATGAGCGTGCGCGGGGGCTATGGCCCTGTCGCGAAGACTTTCCACTGGCTGATCTTTCTGTTGCTGGCGGCGCAATATGCCGTGGGCTCGATCATGCCGCATATTGGGCGCAAGACGCTGGACGAGGGCTGGGTCCACTGGCATCTGCTGATCGGCGCCGTCATCCTTGCGGTGATCCTGGCGCGCTTCGCCTGGCGGCTGTTTCATCCCGTGGCGATGGCCGACGGCCTGACAGGCTGGGAGCTTTGGCTGTCGCGCATCACCCACCTGTCGCTATACGCATTGGTGTTCGTCATGACGGTGCTGGGTTGGGCGGCGGCCAATTCGCGCGGCTGGGATGTCAAGCTGCTGGGCGTCGTCACGCTGCCCCCGCTGTGCCCGAAGGGCGCGGCCTGGGGCCATGAGGCGGGCGACATCCACAATATCCTGGTCTATGTGCTGCTCGGCTTCATCGCGCTGCATGTCGCCGGCGCGCTGTATCATTATTTCATCAAGCGCGATCAGATCCTGCAGCGCATGCTGATGGCGTCGCGCCCATGAGGAAAGCCGTTCTGGCTGCGCTGCTGCTGGCGGGCTCGACTGGCGGCGCGATGGCCCTCAGCGACGAGATACAGGTCTATACCGGCGATGCCGCCGCGCCGGGCGTGTTCAATCTCACCTGGCACAACAACTACACCTTTGACGGGCTGAAGACGCCGGACTTTCCAGCGGGGCTCGCGGACAACCGGTCCCTCAGCGGCGTCACCGAATGGGCTTATGGCGTGACGCCATGGTTCGAGGCGGGGCTTTACTTGCCGCTCTATGCCGTCTCCAGCAACCGCGGCGCCCAGCTCAACGGCTTCAAGGCTCGCACGCTGTTCGTCAATCCCGACAATGCCACCAGCAATTTCTATTACGGTGTCAATTTCGAGTTCAGCTACAATTCGCGCCATTGGGACGAGGATCGCATGACCGGCGAGATACGTCCGATCCTGGGCTATCGCGGCGACAATTGGAGCCTGACCTTCAACCCCATCCTCGACAATTCCTATCACGGCTTCTCGCGGCTGGATTTCGCGCCCGCCACCCGCCTGGACTACACGATCGCCAAGGGCTGGACCGTGGCGGCGGAGGAGTATGACGATTTCGGCGAGCTGCGCGGCTTCCTGCCGAGGGACCAGCAATCGCATCAGCTGTATGCCGTGGTCGATCATGATGCCGGG
>CANBZE010000280.1 GCA_947373775.1 Alphaproteobacteria bacterium | reverse complement strand
GAGACCAGCGTGCGCCAGCTCGATGCCTTGCGCGAAAAGCTGGGTGACGAGCCCGGCGCATGGCTGGATGCTTTCATGAATTCCCGTGGCCGGAGCGTGGCATGAGCGTCTGCGCCACCACGACGGACCTGGGCGTGGTGCGCGACGTCCTGACGGCGGTGAATTGCAACACCAAGAGCTTCGCCCGCCTGGGCTATGAATCCCTGACCGCCGCCGGCTCGCCGTTCCAGGCGGCGCTGACCGTGGCGCTGACCATCTATGTCGCGGTGATCGGTTACCGCCTGTTGTTCGGCAATGGCGCGCGGCTGGCCGACGGACCGACCATCGCGCTGAAGATCGGCGCGGTGCTGGCGCTGGTGACCAGCTGGAGCCTGTTCCAGACATTGGTGTTCGACGTCGCCGAACGCGCACCGCTGGAAATCGCGAGCATTATCTCCGCGCCCATGCGCGGATCGGCCATGGCGTCCGATCCCGTCGCGGGCTTGCAGGCGGCCTATGACCAGCTTTCGGAAACCGCCACCGCCTTTGCCCATCCGCCCAAGAGCGTGCCCGACAAGGCCCAGGCCGATTACGCCGCCGCCTCCCAGGCGCTGACCCTGGCGTCCAATGCCCTGTTCGTCGCCAGTGCCGGGCTGATCGCTGTCATCACCATCGCCATCGGGCTTTTAACCGCCACCGGGCCGCTGTTCATCGCCCTGTTCCTGTTCTTCCAGACGCGCGGCTTTTTCGTGGGCTGGGTGCGGGCGCTGGGCGCCTGCGCCTTTGGCCTGATCGGCGCCTGGAGCCTGACGATCTTGATGCTGCATGCGGTGCAGCCCTGGATGGAAAGCCTGTCGGACATTGGCGCCAACGGCATCGCCGATGCCCGCACCGGCATCACTGCCGCCATCATCGTGCTGGTGTTCTGCGCCAGCCAGTTCGCGGCCTTGTTTGCGGCCATCGTGATCGCGCGCGGCTTCCGCCTGCCGGGCGCGGTGCGCACCGCCGCCGCGCCGGCGGCTTTCGCGCCCGCTGCCGCGGCCGACAATCCGCTGGACTTGATTTCCCGCCCGGCACGTTTGGCCGAACAATTGGGACGCTTCGAAACATCGTCGGTCACCACCGACCGGACCGCCGCAGCCGCCAGCGCTGCCGTTGCCGGGCGCGGGCCCGTGGTCGCTGCCGCACAAGGGCGCATCGGCGACATGTATCGCCGCCCCGCCATGAACCGCGAAGCGAGACGCGGATGAGAAAATTCCTCTCATCCCTGATCTGCGCCATTTTCTTCGTCGCGACCACGCCGTCGCAAGGCGCACTGATCCCGCGTCCCGGTTCGGGCGATCCGCGCATCTATGTGGTGGACTACGATCCCGCCCAGGTGGTCGAGCTGCACGCCACCATGGGCTACCAGACCTTTGTCGAATTCGCCTCCGACGAGCATATCGAGAATGTCGCGGTGGGCGATGCCACCGGCTGGCAGATCACGCCCAACCGCGCCGCCAACCTGCTGTTCGTCAAGCCGCTGAACGATGTGCCCACCACCAACATGACGGTGGTGACCAACTATCGCCGCTATTCCTTCGAGCTCAGCGTGCGCCCGCATGCCCCGTCCGGCGACAAAAGCATCGTCTACACCTTGCGCTTCCAGTATCCCGAAGTGGCGGTCGCCACCGTGGTGGCCAAGGCCAGCGCACCCGAACCGCCGCCGCTGCCCAAGGTCGCGAACGCTGCCTACAGCTATGACGGATCGCCCCGCATCGTGCCGTCGCGGGTGTTCGATGACGGCAAGGCCACCTATTTCGAGTTCCGTGACGGCGATTCCTATCCCGCCATCTTCTCGCTCGATGGCGACAAGAACGAACAGGTGGTCAACACCTATATGCGCAGCGGCTATATTGTCGCCGACCAGGTGTCGCGCGGCTTTGTGCTGCGCCAGGGCGCCGACGTCACCCGCGTTTACAATGACGGCTTCCGCGCGCCCGGCCCGGGCCCGCAAAGCCCCCGCCGCCGGGCCAAAACCTGCTGGATCTGCCTATGAGCAACATCCCTCCCGATCTGGCCCGCAGTCCTGTGTTCGAGCGCGGCAACGGCCTGCATCCCGGCCTGGTGCGCTCCGGTTCGTCCTGGGGTGTTGGCCTGGGTGTCGTCGGCGCCTGTGTGCTGGGCGTGATCACCTTCATGTCGCTGTCCAGCGCGCGCCAGGCGCGTCAGGTCCAGCCGATGGCGGAAGTTGTGCCGTCACCCAAGCCTGCGCCGATTGTCGTCGCGCAAGCGCCTGCGCCCGCACCCATCCTGATCCAGGCCGCGGCGCCCCAGCCGTTGCCGCAAGTGGCGCCCGCCCCCGACAATCACGCACCCGCGATGGTGGTGGATTTCAGCCAGGCGCCTGCCGCCGGCACCGTGGCCACCACCGTGGCGCAAGCCGGCGCGCCCGGCGCGGCATCCGCCGCCGATGACAAGCTGTCGCCGGACGAGCGTTTTTCCGCCAAGGTCGGCAGCTCCAACGTGGATGTGGCCCACTCCTCGCGGCTGCGCGACCTCACCCACACCGCGCCGCAAGGCACCATCATTCCCGCCGTGCTGGAAACCGCGATTAATTCCGACCTGCCCGGTTTCGTGCGCGCCGTGGTCAGCCGCGATGTGCGCGGCTTTGACGGCACCACGGTTCTGATCCCGCGCGGCTCCAAACTGATGGGCCAGTATCGCAGCGGCGTGGCGCTGAGCCAGACCCGCGCCTTTGTGGTGTGGTCGCGGGTGCTGACCCCCGACGGTGTTTCCGTCGACATCGGCTCACCCGGCACCGACCAGCTGGGCCGCGCCGGCATTGAAGGCGAAACCGACACCCACTTTTTTGCACGCTTCGGCAGCGCCATCCTGCTGTCGGTGATGGGCGCCGGGTTGAATGCGCTGAGCGACAACAATGCCAACACCGCCATCATCATCGGTTCGTCGCAGCAGGCCAGCCAGGTCGCCAGCATTGCATTGCAGAAGCAGATCGACATTCCCCCCACCATCAAGGTGGCCCAGGGCACACCGCTGCAGGTCTTCGTGACCCGCGATCTCGATTTCGCAGGAACGTCGAAATGACCGCAGGCGTCTATCTCGACACTTATCTTTCGGCACTGGCCCCCTGGTTGACGCGCGACGACGTCACAGATCTGTTGATCAACAAACCCGGCGAAGTGTGGATCGAAACCACCAGCGGCATGCTGACCCGCATCGCCGCGCCGCAGGTGACCGATGTGGTGCTGAGCCGGCTGGCGCGCCAGATCGCCGCCGCCACCCATCAAGGTGTCAACCGCGAGCAACCCTTGCTGTCGGCCACCTTGCCCGATGGCGGCCGGGTACAGATCGTCGCGCCACCCGCGACCCGCGACGGCATGGCCATCGCCATCCGCAAGCACGTGATCAACGACCTGTCGGTGGACAATCTGGCGGAGGCCGGTCTGTTCGCGGATGCCGCGCCCGGCGCGCGGCGCTCGGCCCGCGATGACGAACTGGCGGCAATGCTGAAAAGCGGCGACAAAAGCGGCTTCCTGAAGGAAGCGGTGCGCGCTAAAAAGACCATCGTGATCAGCGGCGGCACCTCCACCGGCAAGACCACGTTGCTGAATGCCCTGGTGCGCGAGATCGACACCAATGAACGCCTGCTGGTGATCGAGGATGCCCCGGAAATCCGGCTGGACCGTCCCAATGCCGTGGGCCTGATCGCGGTGCGCGGCGAGCAGGGCGAGGCGCAAGTCGATGCTGATGATCTGCTGCGCGCGAGCCTGCGCATGCGCCCTGACCGCATTCTGTTGGGCGAGCTGCGCGGCAAGGAAGCTTTCGCCTTCCTGCGCGCCGTCAACAGCGGCCATCCCGGCTCCATCACCACCGTGCATGCCGACAGTCCGGAAGGCGCCATCGACCAGATTGCGCTGCTGGCCATGACCAGCGGACTCGATTTG
>CANBZE010000279.1 GCA_947373775.1 Alphaproteobacteria bacterium | reverse complement strand
AAGCGCACAGAAAGTGCTGTTATTTCAGCGCGCCGGATGGCGGGGCAGGCCCGGTTCAGGACACCGGTTTCGCCAGAAAGTCGCTCTCAGGAAATGTCCGCTTTGGGTCAAAAGCGGACATTCCACATATCAAAATGAAAAGAGCCGGTGTCGCCACCGGCCCTGATTTCAAGGCAAAAACGCCGGGATCAGCGTTCTTCGGGACGCACCGCGGCCGCCGCCACACCGGGCAGGCGGTACGCGACAAGATCGGCGCCGAACGAGCCGCCCTGGGCACAGACCAGATACTGCTTGCCCTGGTGCATGTAGGTCATGGTGGCGCCGGTCTGCACCTTTTCCATGAACACCGCGCCCTTTTCCTCGCCCGTCAGCTTGTCATAGGCGCGCAGGCGCGCGCCCTTGCGGCCCTTCTCGTCGGTGAACAAGCCGCAATCGCCGCAGATGACCAGGGTCTTGGTGGTGAGGGTGCCCAGGATGCCGGTCTGGCCGGTGCGCGGAATGGTGACGCCCTTGAGCAATCGGTGGTTCTTGATGTGATCGGGCGTCTCGCCATGCACGATCTGCCAGGCCTGCGTACCCTTGCCCAGGTCGATGGCGGTGATGGTGCCGTAAGGCGGCTTCATCAGCGGAATGCCCTCGATGGAGATCATGCCCGGCACGATGGGATCGGTCAGGCCGTCCTTGCGGACCGAGCCGCGTCCCGGCCCCACCACGCCGGTGACGCTGGCAACGCCGCCAAAGGCGCCGCCATTGGCATCGGCGCTGCCGGCGGCCGGCTGGCCGCCGCGCTGGACCACTTTGCCATCAGGCGTCTTCATCACGCCCGACACCTCGATCTGGTTCTTGGCGAACAGGTAGAGCATGTGGGTTTCGGGATCATAGGACGCGCCCGGCCAGTTGATGCCGCCCTGCAGGCCAGGAAGATTGAGCATGCCGAAGATCTTGTCATCGACCATGGGTGGCGGATCGTAGAGCGATCCCAGATGGTAATGACTGGCGATCTCCAGCGCCCGCGCCTTGATCTGCGGTGTCCAGTCCACCAGGCCATCGACCGACGTGCCTTGCTTGGCGAAGGGCGGCGGCGCGCTGGGAATGGGCTGGGTCGGCGAATACCATTCGCCCGGCACATTGCCCTTGGCGACCGGTTTTTCGGGGATCGGCCACACCGGCTTGCCGGTGGCGCGGTCCAGCACATAGACATAGCCCTGCTTGGTAGGCTGGGCGATCGCCTTGATGATCTTGCCATTGTGCGGGATGTCGCAAATCACGCCGGCGCAGGACACGTCGCGGTCCCAGATGCCGTGATGGATCATCTGGTAGTGCCACTTGCGCACACCCGTCTCGATGTCCAGCGCCACCAGGCTTTCGGCGAACAGATGCGGACCGGTGCGGCTGACGCCCAGAAGATCGGTGGGCGGGGATTCCACGCCGACATAAAGAAGTCCCAACTCGGTATCGGCTGACATCGGCGCCCAGACACCCATGTTGCCGGCCGCTTCCGCCTGGCCCGGCGTGGTCCAGGTTTCGTAGCCGTACTCGCCCTTTTTCGGGATGGTGTGGAAGATCCATTTGCGCGTGCCCGTCTTCACGTCGAAGCCGCGCACATAGCCCTTGGAGAAGGCGGTGGGTGCCGCACCGACCACCACCGTGTTCCTCACCACGAACGGCGGGGCATGCAGGCCGATGACGCCCTTGTCGGGATCCATCTCCTGGTCGTCATTCTGGCGCAGGTCGATCGAGCCGCCGGGACCGAAATTGGGATCGGGGACGCCGGTCTTGGCGTCCAGCGAGAACATGGTGTAGCCGCGCGTCACATAGAGGATGCGTTCGGCGGTGCCGTCGGTCCAGTAGCCGACGCCCAGGCCGGGACCGCCGCGTGAACCGATGCGCTGGCCTTCGTCATGGGTGTGCATCCACAGAAGCTCGCCGGTGCCGGCATCCAGGCACACCACGTCGCGGCGGAAGCCGGCGGTGCAATAGATGCGGCCCTTCACCACCAGCGGGGTGGACTGGTAGTCGGCATCGGGCCGCGGGCCCAGGGCGTTGGTGCTGAAGCGCCAGGCCAGTTCCAGCTGGTTGAAGTTGGCGGCATTGATCTGGTCCAGCGGGGAATAGCGGGTGCTGGAAAGATCATTGGCGTAGCTGCGCCAGTCGGTTTGCGCCGCGCTTTGCGCTTGTGCCAAGGAAGGGCCCAACAGGGCCAGTGCCGACGCAGTGGCCAGCATGTTTCTGCGATTGATCATACTTATTGGTCCCCGGGCAATTCTTGATTGCCCAGACCGTAAAAGGCGGGGTGCCGGACGGCAAGTTTTGTATACATTATGTCGCGCCTTTCATGGGCCAGGGCACGATCCAAGTTATGGTGCGGCGCGGCAATGCGCGGGCGTTGTTTCGCCCCGCTTTTCTCCTACTATAGGGATAGGAGAACAAACATGCGCCTTCATTTCCCGGTTTTGATCATCGCGCTGCTGGCGGCGCCGGCTGCCGCCCAGCCGCTCGCGCCCTCGTTATCAACTGGCGGCACCAACATGGCTCCCGATTTCTATCCCAAGCCCAAATGCGAGCCGGCCGGCAAGGTGCCGGTTCAGCCGGGCAACAATCCGGATGCGATGAACACCTACAATATGAAAGTGCGCGTCTTCAATCAGAAGGTCACCGCCCTGAACATCTGCATGAAGGATTATGTCGACAACGCCCAGAACGACATCAACACGATCCAGAAGACGGTGCGTGACGCGGTGGCCGAGGCCAACGCGCGCTGAGCATTGTGCCGCTTTGTCGCCACATTTGATCGCGCTTTGAACGTCTGTGACATGCCAGATGATATGTCACTGCCATGCGCATGCGTGGCGGCTGCCATTCATTGACTTGGATGTCCCGCGCCTGTTAGCCACGCCCCGATTTCACCGCGGCTGCGATGGCGATTCGCGCGCAGGCCGTCTTTTCTTTTTCACCGGATTTCCAAACCGGCGGGCATTTTGCCCGTCCTGCAAGGCAGATTTGTTGATGACTCACGAACACACCAACCGGAATTTGATGCTGTCGGTCATCGCCGCCTTCAAGAAAGGCGATCTGCAGCCGCTGTTCGACTCGCTGAGTCCCGGCGTGGTGTGGAAGGCGACCGCGCCGCGCGAATTCTTCCGCTTCGGCGGGACACATCATGGCCTTGCGGGGATGAAGGAATATACCGCGCTGCTGTTCTCGCGTTACAGCTTTGTGCGCTTCGAGCCCAAGACCATCACCGCCAAGGGCGACCAGATCTGGGGCCTGTTCGAAGCCGAGGCTCTGCATCGCACCAGCGGCAAGTATGTCACCACCGACATCGCGATCCGCTGGACGGTGAAGGACGGCAAGATCACCGAGCACCAGGGCATGTTCGACACCGCCAGCGTCCTGATGCAGCAGGGCGATATCGCGGTCGTGGCCGCTTAATTTAAGTAGGCGAAGGCGAACAGCGCCGCGCCGACTGCACCAAGGCCCATCGCCGAAAACCAGAATGTCCGCCGGCTGGTAATGATCGCCACCGTGGACAAGGCGATGCCGATCTCGATCAGGGTGGCGGCGCCGGTCAGCCAATGATGGCGCTGTTCGTGTTTGGCGCTTTCGCGCAAGCGCAGGTCGCGGTCCTTTTCGGCATCTTCCGCCTTTTCGCGCGCCTTGGCCTGGCCTTCGCGGTCCTTGCCGATCTCGCCGCGATAATCCTCGGCTTTGGCGCCGCCGCCCGCCAGCGCGATCTCGTACATGTGCCGTTTCAAACTGTCGGCCTGGTACTCATTCCAGCTGTCGGTGGCCTTGTCCTGGGCCAGCACCGCCTCGCTGGATTCGGTGATGGCGCGCCCGCCTTCCACCGTCTCCAGCGAACCGGCCGCGGCCGCCATCCCCGCCAGAATAGCGACGGTGATGGACACTTTGGCGATGACCGGATCACGCGCATGGGCGGCGTGTTCGGCATGCTCGGTATG
>CANBZE010000278.1 GCA_947373775.1 Alphaproteobacteria bacterium | reverse complement strand
CGCAGCAGACCTTGCTGATGTCCCACATGCTGCCGTGCTGGAAGGCGCTGAAATTCCAGGTGGCGAAATGGCCGCCCTCAACATGACCGTTTTCAAAACCGCTCCAGAACAGGGTGCCCTTGCCGCCGTCGGCGGCGCCGTCCGGCCCCGTCACCCAGCGCCACGCGCCCGGCGCGGTCTGGCGTCCGCCCAGGAAGGTGGTGTCGGTGTCGGCGCCACCCGGAAACACCTTGGTCATGATGAAATCGAACTCGGCCTTGTCGCCGATGGTCGCGAGATAGCCTTTGTGACCTTCGAAGGTGTATTTCTGCGCCCCGTCACGGGCCGCCGCCCAGGCGATATTCGGCGCCAAGACATACTTGTAAGCATGGCCGGTGGGCGCGGCGATCACGTCGCCGCTTTGCAGGGCCGGAAACGTCTCCTGCCCCGCATCTTGAGACACGCCGAACAGCAGCTTGTAGGCGATGGCGACCACCAGCACCGCCGCGGTGCCCCACAGGCCCCAGACGATGCCGCGCATCACTTCCGGTGAAAAGCGAAAGCCCATTCTCGTCCCCATGCCCGGCGGGGATCATAATGGGGGCAGTGGGGAAAGCTACGGGCGCTATCGTACCCTTATGGCAGGATGCGGAAGCGCCGCAAAAGCGCCCAGCCGCCCAGCACCAGCACCAGGCAGAAGCCCAGCGCCGCCCAGAAGCCGTGCAGCGCCTGGGCCCAGGGGATACCCCCCACATTCATGCCGAAGGCCCCCACCACGAAGGTCGGCGGCAGCAGCAGGGTCGAAATCACGGTCAGGGCCGACAGCGCCCGGTTGCTGCGGTCGGCGATGCGGCTGCCGATTTCTTCGTACAAAAGCCGCGCCCGGTCCGACAGCGCCGCGGCGTCGCGCTCGAAATCCTCCGCCTCCTGCAGCAACAGCGGCAACTGCTCCAGCAGCGGGCCGCCCTGCACCACATAGCGGGCCGACATGGCGCGGTGGATGGCGCCGCGCAGGGCGGAAAATTCGCGGGCATAGCGCGACAGCTCGCGCCGCAGCGGGCCCAGCACATCGCGGCCGATATGGTCGCGGTCCGCCAGCACTTCGTCCTCGATTGCCGCCAGCTCGCTGCCCAGCACCACCAGGCGCTGCTCCACCAGGCCGACGAATTCCTCCTGCAGCCGCACCAGCGCAATCACCGGCGCGCCAAGCGCCCCGCCATTTTCGATCTCCTGACGCACATGCTCCACCCCGCGCAGGGAGTGCAGCCGCGACGTCACCAGATGCGCGGCATCGAACCAGAAGGCCAGCCGCCCTGTGCCCAGGGAATGATCGGCAAAATCGCGCTCAATATCGGGCAACACGCCATAGGCGCCGTTGGCGGTCAGGTGAAACTGGATGCGTTCCTCGCGCGGCGCCAGCAGCAACTGGCGCGCCGGTGGCGGCAACAGGTCAAAACTTTCGATGAAGCGCTTGGCGCGATGATCGGCCAGACCCAGATGCAGCCAGATCCAGTCGCGCTCATGATCCAGGTGCGCCGCCAGATTCTCGTCGGTCACGCGGACGGCGCAGCCGCCATGAAAAACAAAACCGAAAATCAGCCCCGCGCAGCGTTCCAACATGTGAAGCTGGTACAGCGCCGGTGTGACGGTTCTGTTACAGCCGCCTAGACGTGCTGGCCGCCGTTGATCATCAGTTCCGCGCCGGTCACGTAAGAAGATTGATCTGTACACAGATAATAGATCGCCTTGGCGACTTCCGCCGGCTGGCCCAGGCGCCGCAAGGGAATGGTCTCCACGATCTTCTCGGTCCCCGGCGACAGGATGGCGGTGTCGATCTCGCCCGGCGCGATGGCGTTGACCCGCACGCCCCAGGGGCCGAAGTCCGCCGCCATTTCCCGCGTCAGCGCCGCGGCCGCCGCCTTGGAGATGGAATAGGCGGCGCCCGCAAAGGGATGCACCCGGGAACCGGCGATGGAGGTGACGTTGACGATGGAGCCCTTGGCCGCGGCCAGCTCGTTCTTCAAGCCCTGCGCCAGCCAGATGGTGGAAAACAGATTCACTTCGAACACCTGGCGCCACAGGTCATGGCTGGACTCCAGGGTGCCCAGCCGCTCGCCCTTGGGGCCCTTGGGCGAGATGGCGGCATTGTTGACCAAGGCATGCAGCTTGCCGTCCGTCAGGCGGGAGCGCATTTCCTCGGCGGCGCGCATCGTGTCATTGGAATCAGACAGGTCGACCTGGATATGGTCTTCCGGACCCGCCGCCCAGGGGCAGTTTTCCGGAAAGGCATGGCGCGAACAGGTGATCACCCGCCAGCCGGCGCTGGAGAAGCGCTTGACCGTGGCATGGCCGATGCCGCGCGAAGCCCCGGTCAGGATCAGGGTGCGTTTTTCGTCATCAATGTGGTTGGGTTCTGCCATCGCTGTACCCTATCATTGCGCTTGATCCCTGTTCCACCCTGTTAGAAGCAAGGTCATGCACGAACACCAGTCCCTGTCCGCCCTCGCCCTGCTCCTGGCTGCCGCCGTGGGCTGCGGCCTAGTGATGAACCGGCTGCGGATGCCCGCCGCTGCGGGCTTTATCCTGGTGGGCATGGTGCTGGGGCCGACCGGCATGGGCCTGATCCAGACCGATGACAGTATCGAAACCCTGGCCGAGCTTGGGGTGCTGATGCTGCTGTTCATCATCGGGATGGAGATGCGGCTGGCGGCCTTTTCTAAGTCCTTGCCACTGGCGCTGGGTGTCACCGCCGTGACCTGCGCCATCATTCCCACCTCGGTGGCGCTGTTCGCCTATGCCGTGCATGGCGAAGTGCTGGGCGGGCTGGTGATCGGCTTCATGCTGTCGATTTCCTCCACCGCCGTGGCGATGAAGATGATCGAAGACAGCCAGGAAAAAGACACGCCCGCCGGAAGGCTGGCCGTGGCGATCCTGGTGGCCCAGGACCTGGCGGTGGTGCCGCTGCTGCTGATCACCAACACGCTGGGCGGCGAACTGACACAAAAGGCGATGATCGGGGTGGGCACCAAGCTGGCGCTGGCCTTCGCACTGCTGGCTGTCTTCATCAAGGTCCTGACCAAGATCAAGAGCTTCCGCTTTCCGGCGTCGGAATATCTGCTGAAGAATTTCGACGTCGGCACCTTGGGCGTGCTGGGCATCTGTTTTGCCGCGGCTGCGGTCTCCGGCCTGCTGGGACTGTCACCGGCGCTGGGCGCGTTCCTGGGCGGGCTGGCGGTGGGTCATTCGACCTTGCGGCGCGGCGCGCTCACCATGGCCCAGCCGGTGCAGAGCATCCTGTTGTTCGTCTTCTTCCTGTCAGTGGGGCTGCTGATCGACCTGAATTACCTGGTCCAGCAGGTCTGGGTGATCGCCGCCGCCCTGGTGGTGGTGACGGGCGGCAAGACGGTGCTGAACTTCATCCTGCTGAGCCTGGCAGGCAAGAATTTCGACACGGCCTTCGCCGCATCGCTGTTCCTGTCGCCGGTGGGAGAGTTCTCCTTCGTCATCGCCGCTGCGGGCCTGACGGCCCACACGCTCAGTCCCGGTGGCCACAAGCTGGCCATCGCGGTGATTGCCATGTCGCTGCTGGTCAGCCCGATCTTCTTCCTGGGCGCGCGGTTCGCCCACAAGCTGGCGATGAAGCATCTGGGCCTGGCCACGGAAAAGACGGAGCCCGTCTACTTCGCGGCCGGCGCGGATATCTAGCTGCTATCGGCGGAACATGCCGCTGTCGCCATTCAGGTCGCTGGACAGGATCAGCTTGGCTGTCAGCTTGTCGCTGCCCGGCGTCAGGCCAAAACCCAGGCCCGCCTCTATGGATATTGGCCCGGCATCATGGTCCACCACGGCATAAAGCTGGTGCGATTGCTGATCCCTCGGCAGAAAGCCGCGCAGCTCGCCGAAATCATCATATTCCTCCGCCGCCACGGTCCAGCCCTTTGCGATCGTGTAGTCCAGGCGGGTGGCCGGCGCGAAATCCAGCCG
>CANBZE010000277.1 GCA_947373775.1 Alphaproteobacteria bacterium | reverse complement strand
CATCGCCTATGTCCCAAACGGCGCTCTCGCGAAAGGCAAGCGGCTGGCTGCCAAGCTGGGCTGCGCCGGCTGCCATGGGACGCGCCTGACCGGCGCCGATGCGCCCGGCATTGCCGGCCGCTCGCCCAGTTATCTGGCGCGGCAATTGTACGACTTCCAGCAGGGCACGCGGCATGGCGAGATGGCGGCGGCGATGCAGCCCATCGTGGCCAAGCTGACTGCCGCCAATATCGTCAACCTCACGGCCTATGCCGCGTCTCTTCCGGTGAAATGATGACCAAACCTGTGGTGGCGATCACCTTCGGCGATGCCAGCGGCATCGGGCCGGAACTGGTGGCAAAATTCCTGACCCGCCCGGAAATCTCGGCGGCGCAAATCGTTCTGGTGGGCGATGCCTGGGTTTGGGCGCAAGGCCAGAAGACCGCCAGCGTGTCGCCGCCCATAAAGGTCATCAAGAATTGGTCGGACGCGCGGGGTGGCGACGGCACGCCGATGCTACTGGAAATGCAGACGGTCGCGCAGAGCGACATCGTTCAGGGGCAAGTCACGGCGGCGGCAGGACGCGGCGCGCGACTGGCCCTCACCGCCTGCCTGGATGCCGCTGTGCGCGGCGATATTGATGCCGTCTGCTTTGCGCCGCTGAACAAGCAGGCGATGAAGAAAGGCGGCATGGCGTTCGAGGACGAACAGCATTTCTTCGCCGATCACCTGGGCGTCACCGGCTATTTCTGCGAGTTCAACACGCTTGGCACCCTTTGGACTTCGCGCATTTCCAGCCACATCCCGCTGGCCGACATTCCCAAATATGTCACCAAGGACCGCATCAAGGCGGCGGCGCGGCTGACCTTCCAGACCCTGAAGCGCGCTGGTTTCACCCAGCCGCGGGTGGCGCTGGCGGCGCTCAATCCCCATGGCGGCGATGGCGGCACCTGCGGGCGCGAAGAAATCGACATCATCGAGCCGGCGGCGCGTGAATTGAATGAGGAAGGCCTGCCCATCCGGGGACCCTTCCCCGCCGACACCATCTTCCTGAAGGCGCGCGACGGCCTGCTCGACAGTATCGTCACCATGTATCACGACCAGGGCCAGGTGGCAGTCAAGCTGCTGGGGTTTGAGCGCGGCGTCACCGTGGCCGGCGGCCTGCCGGTGCCGATCACCACACCTGCGCATGGCACCGCGTTTGATATCGTGGGCCAGGGCAAGGCCAACGCCGAAGCCATGACCCAGGCCTTCCTGCTGGCGGCCAAGATGGGCGCCGCCGCTAAGTAATGTGGGCTTCGGCCTGCAGCAGGGCGCGGATGTAACCGAAATCGAAGGCGTAGCTTTCGTTGGGGCCGCTGGGATTGTCCTTGAAGCGCGGTGCATGGTCGGGCATCAGCAGCCCATCATAGCCGACTTCGCGATAGACCTTCACCGCGCGCACGAAATCCACATCGCCCTCGTCCGGAAAGGTCTCGACGAAATCGTCGCGCTTGCCCCGGATGTTGCGGAAATGGACGTTGAAGATTTTCCCGCGTGAGCCGAAGTAACGGATGACGTCGAAGATTTCCGCAGCTGGATTCTGCAGCATTTCCGACATGGTGCCCTGGCAGAAATTCAGCCCATGATAGGGATTTTCGTGGATGGCGACGAAGCGCTTGACGCCCTCCACCGTGCCCAGCACCCGTTGGATGCCCCGGTAGCCTGACGGCGGCACACCCGGGTCATGGGGATGCAGCGCCAGCTTGACCTTGTATTCGGCAGCCACCGGCACCACCCGCTCCAGGAAATAGGTGATGCGTTCCCAGAACACATCGCCCGGCACCATACCCGCCTTGGTCAGCGGCAGATCCTTGGGCGCGTCCGCCAGTTTCCAGGACGTATATAAAGCATCGCCCCGGCCCTGGACGGTGCCGCTGCGCATGGCGCCCAGCAAATTCAGCGCATACTTGATGCAGGGGATGCCCGCCGCCGCGACATTCTTGATGTGGGTCTGGAAGCCCTCGATATCGCGGTCGCGCTGCGGGCCCATCCCCAGGTTGACGGCGGGATGCTCCTGGCTGTCGACATTCTGGGTCGGCAACGCGCATTCGGCGATGTCCATGGTCAGCTTGTGGCGCTCGCACAGGTCACGCGCCGTCTTAAGCTCATCCACCGTGGCATAGACGCGGGTGGGATCGGCCATCTGGGCAGTGCAGCCCACGCCATCCACCCCAAAGCGCGCCAGATAGGCGGCGGCCTTGTCGGTCAGGATGCCCTGCATCTCATGGCCGACACGCGCCTTAACGGGCTTCAGCGGCGCTTTGCGCGCGGGTGCGGCTTGCGCGGCGGGCACGAGGGGCACGGCGGCGGCCACCCCTAAGGCCGTGACAAAGCGGCGGCGATTTTCCATCACAAACTCCTATTTCGGGCCGGGCAAGGTCCGGTATGCCGCGCGGTCCATCTGGAACGAGCTGATCCACAACGTGTCGCCGATCACCAGTCCGGTGGCGATGCCGCCGAAAGCCGGATTGGGTTCGCCATAGGCCAATATCTTCCGGGTCATGGCCTTGGGGTCCAGCTGCGACACCACCCAGCCGCGATGGCAATTCATGTTGCCATGCGCGTCCTGGATTTGTTTGCGGGTGCCGCCGCAGGCCGGCTCGTCGAACATCATGCCCGCCGCAATCAGGCGTTGATTCCCTGGGGCGCCGCTCCAATGGATATTGTCCAGATTGTACCAGGGCGTCTTGATGGTGCGCGCCGGTTTGCTGGTGTCGGCGCGGTTGTAAATCGCCACCGTCTGGGTGCCAGAGACAGCGATGTAGAACTCCGTCTCATCCGGCGAAATCTCGATGCCGTTGTTGCCGGGCAGTTCGGTGCCGGGCAGCAGGCGGAGCTTCTTCTCCGCGGGCGTCCATTCCCACACCCCGCCGGTGACGTTACCGCTGATGAAGTCGGTGGCGGTCCCGTGCATCTGCACATCGGCCAGGATGGTACCGTCCTTCGCCGCCGTCACGCTGTTGGTCTTGAAATCGGCCGGCAGCTTGACGCAGCCCGTCCAGCTGATCGCCGGCTCGAGCCCTCGCCCATCCACGGCAAAGATCTGGATGCTTTCGAACGGCGCATGGGTGACCGAATACAGCGTGTAGGTGCCGGCCACGGCGGCCGGCCGCAGCGCCAGGCCGTGGCTGTTGAAGCTGGCGGGCGCGCTGGCACAGTCCGGATACAGTTTGCGGTCCGCCTTCACTGCGCCGGTGAAAAAGCGCTTGGCCGTCTTGGCCTGGCTGTCGATCAGGAAAATGCCGCCATGGTCGCCCATGCCGCTGGCGATGATCCATTTACCGGCGCCGATCTGCAGCAGGTCTTCCGGCTGATCCAGGCCGCAAACGAAGTTCAGCCCCATGGACGGGGCGCAAGGCGCGGACTCGGTGGCGGGATGGGGCACGCCTTGCGGCGCTTGCGCAAAAGCAGCCAGCGGCAGCAGCAAGGCTGCGGCGATGGGCAGAACTTTCATGGCGCTTCCCCTTTTTGCGGGAAGCCTAGCCGTTATTTGGGTGGCGGCAAATCGCCCAGTGCCGCCAGATCAGGCCGGACGCTCACCGTATCGGCGGTGGGAAAGCTGCGTGGCACGCGCTGGGTGACGCGCCCGGTCGCCGCCCATTCGGTGCCGCGCTGGAAGGTCACGGCAAACCCAACACAGGCCAGGGCCGCCGCGTCATGGCCCATGGTGGTGTGAAAGATGCGGCCCTTGCCCCAGCGAAGCGTCATCAGCATGGGCTCGTCAAAACCGGTGCCACGATTGGCGGGGTCGGCATAGGCGGTGGCCAGGACCGTCATGTTCTTCCCCGGCCCGCGCAGGCGGCCATAAAGCTCGTCCCCGGCATGCATCCAGGCGGGCGGCAGCCCACGCAGGATGGGATGCTGCGGCGCGCGCGCGATGACCTGAAAGGGCTTGCGCAAGCCATGCTGTCCGGCCGCACCCGGCGCGCTGTCCGATGTCAGCTTGCCGT
>CANBZE010000276.1 GCA_947373775.1 Alphaproteobacteria bacterium | reverse complement strand
GGCCTGGCCAAGCGCATCAACGCGGTCGCGGATCAAACCCTCGGCTAGACCTCAGGGTCGTGCATCTGCAGCGTATGCGTCGGAGCGCCCAGCAGGGCAGGCGACAGGAACAGCGTTGTGATCAGCGTCCAGCCGAGCGAGATCATCAGCAGTTCGCCCATGCTGGCGGTGCCCGGATGGATGCTCAGCCACAGGGTGCCGAAGCCTGACGCCGTGGTGGCGGCCGAGAAGATCACCGCGCGGGTCAGGCTGGACGCGAGGAAGCAGCGCTGGCCGTGGCGCCAGGCCACCACGAAATAGATGTTGAACGCCACCCCGATGCCCAGCAGCAGCGGCAGGGCGATGACATTGGCGAAGTTCAGCCGCAGCCCCAGCACCACGCAGGTCGCCAAAGTGAGCAGGCCCGACAGCACCAGTGGCGCCAGGGTCATCAGCACGTCATGGACGCTGCGCAGCACCAGCACCAGCAGGATGATGATAACGATGAAGGACAGCACGCCGGCTTCGGCAAAGGCGCCCACGATGGTCTTGCCGGACTCGCGGATGGAGATCGGCGCCCCGGTGGCCTGGGGCGCCACGCTCAGCACCTGATCGGAAAAGGCCGATAGCGCGGCGGGATCGTTGCTGGTGTTCTTGGGGAAGACCTGGATGCGCGCGGTGCCGTCGGGCGCAACCCAGCCGGCGCGGAATTCGGCGGGCATGGTCTGGACCGACACCGGGGCGGCTTTGAGCGAGTCCGAGACCTGGGTCAGCATGGTCTTGAGACCCGGCACGACGGCTTCCTGCGCCCGGTCGATGGCGGGCTTGCCGGCGCGCGCCACCGCGACCAGCGCATCGGCCAGGCGCCTTGCGTCCTGCGCCGGCTTGTCCTGAACAGTGCCGGCGGCGGCGCGCAGCTTTTGCGCCGTGTCCTGAAAGGCGGCGATGTCCATCGCATCGGTAGGCGCCGGCAGTACTTCAAAGGGATTGAGCGTGGCGTCCAGCAGGTTGCCGGCATCGGCGATCAGCGCCAGCTTTTCCTTTTGCTGTTCCGGCACGAAGCTGGACAGGGTCAGGGTTTCGCCCACCAGCGGTTCCTGGCGGATACGGGCGGCGACCGAATCCGCATCGGTCATCGACAAAGCCTGCACGTCGATGGTGTTGGGCGAGGTCAGGGGATTCTTCATCAGGTCGAACAGGGTCGACACGGACTCCACTTTGGGACTGCGCAGGTCCAGCGGATTGGAATCGAACTGCACAAAAGCCATCAGCCCCAGCGACAGGACACCCAGGCTGGCTGCGATGCGCAGCACATTCTTGCGGTGCTTTGTCATGAAATCGTCCAGCCGGCCCAGGCTCTTGAACCCGACATCCTCGAATTCGCCCGGCGGATTGAGCTCCATGATCAGCGCCGGCAGCATGGTGATGGACAGCAGGAACGCCACGATCATGCCGATGCCCGCGACCTTTCCCAGCTCGGCGACGCCAGTATAGGTGGTCGGCAAAAAGGAAAAGAAGCCCGCGGCCGTGGCGGCGGCGGCCAGCGCCAGGGGAATGCCTACGCCGCGGCCGGTGGCGGCCAGCGATCGCATCAGATCGTCGTCGCGGTGGCGTTCGCTGCGATAGCGCACCGAGAACTGGATGCCGAAATCCACGCCCAGTCCCACGAACAGCGCGATGAAGGCGATGGAGATGATGTTGAACACCCCCACCGCCACCAGGCCCAGGCCCATGGTGATGGCCAGGCCCACGAACAGGGTGACCAGGATGGCGAAGATGATCTTGAAGCTGCGCAGCGCCAGCCACAGGGTCAGCAGCACGCCGCCCATCATGGCGCCCACCATCAGATAGGCGCGGTCGGTCAGGGTGGCGAATTCCTCGTCCGACAGCGGCACCGGCCCGGTCAGGCGCAATCGCACACCGTGTTCCGGCGTGATGTTCAGCGCTTTGGCTTCAGCGCGGATGCGGTCATTGGCTTCCAGTCCCGGCTCCAGCGCATTGAAGTCCAGCCGCGGCTTGACCTCGATGAAGCGCCGGATTTCCTCGGGCGTGGGTTTGGCGCCGGTGATCAGCGAGCGCCAGGACAGGAACTGGGTCTTGCCCTGCGCGGCCGCCTCGAACACGCCGGCGAAGCGCGTCATGGCGCCGTCGATATCGGCCAGCTTGGCCTGACCGGCGCTCACGCCAAGCAGCACCGTGTTCAGGTTGGTCATGATCCCGCGCAGGCTGGGATCGGACGCAAGCCCGCCCAGAAAGGGCTGGGCCTTGATCAGCTGCTGGGTGGTGTCCTGCACCTCTTTCAGCGGCAGGAACAGCAGGCCATTCTGGTTGAAGAAGGCGCCATCGGGACGTTCCACCCGGTTGAACAGGCTCTTGTTGGCCTTCAGCTTTTCGGTCAGGCGCGCGGCGGCGGATTCGGCCAGTTCGGGCGTGGCGCCGTCGATCACCACCAGGGTCAGGTTGCTCTGCTGCGGAAAGGCGGCGTCGAATCGCGCCTGTTTCATGCGCCAGCCCACCTTGGCATCGATCAGCTGCTCGCTGTCGGTGTTCATGGCGAAATTCTGGGTGGTGTACCAGGCCGCGCCGCCCGCCAGAAGCAGGCTTACGGCGATCACGGCCCAGGGCCAACGGCAGCAAAAAGCGACAATGCGCTCCACGATTGTCATGGCCGTTTTAGAGCATTTTCCACGCGTCGATAAAAGCCAAGCTTTTGCTGGTCTTGGCCGCAGGCTCGGCATGGCTTAAACAGTGGGCAACCGGAGATCCCCGCCATGAGCCATCCTGAACTGCTGCGGCTGCGAGACAGTATCGACAATATCGACGCGGCGCTGATTCACATGCTGGCGGAACGATTCAAGTGCACCCAGGCGGTGGGCGAGTTCAAGGCGACCCATGCCCTGCCGCCGGCCGATCCGGCGCGCGAGGCCGCCCAGATCGCGCGCCTGCGCAAGCTGGCCACTGATGCCAAGCTGGACCCGGACTTCGCGGAAAAGTTCCTTGGCTTTATCGTCAAGGAAGTGATCCGGCATCACGAGGCTATTGCAAAAAGCCGGTCCTGAACGAAAGCAAGAACGCGAGCGGCGCATTCCGCGCCGCGACCTTCAGCATCCTCAAACATCCTCCCCTTCGCGCGCGTGAGCGCGCATGGAAGGGGAGGTGTCGGCAACGAGGTGTCGGTTTACCGACCCGAGTTGCCGACGGAGGGGATCAATTAAAAAGCCAGCGGCTTTGCGTGCTTGACTTGCGGCAGCTTGGCGACGGCTTCGGCCACCGCAGCCGGCACCGGTCCGTCCACTTCGATCAGGGCGATGGCGTCCTGGCCCGGCGCGCTGCGGCCAAGGGTGAAGTTGGCGATGTTGACCTTGGCATCGCCCAGAATGGTGCCCAGCTTGCCGATGAAACCCGGCTTGTCTTCGTTGACGATATAGAACATGTGCGGCGCGAATTCGGCGTCCAGGCCGATGTCCTTGATCTGGATCAGGCGCGGGCGGCCATCGGAGAAGACGGTGCCGGCGACCCGGCGGGTGGAGCCGTCGCTCATGCTCACCACCAGCTTGATATAGCCTTCATAGACGCCCTGCGCGTCGCGGCGGGTTTCGCTGACCTTGATGCCGCGTTCCTTGGCGATCACGGGTGCATTGACCATGTTCACCTCCGACAGCATCGGCTTGAGCATGCCCGCCAGTGCCGCCTGGGTCAGAGCGCGGGTGTTGAGCATGGAGGGCGTGCCTTCATAGACGATCTCGACGCCGGTCAGGCTGGAGCCGGTGAGCTGGCCCGCAAAGGAGCCCAGCTTTTCCGCCAGTGAAATCCACGGGCGCACCTTCTGCGCTTCGCTGGCCGAGATGGACGGCATGTTCAGCGCATTGGTGATGGCGCCGGTCAGCAGGTAATCGGAAATCTGCTCGGCCACCTGCAGGGCGACATTCTCCTGCGCTTCGGTGGTGGAAGCGCCCAAGTGCGGCGTGGCCACGACCTTTTCATTGCCGAACAGGATGTTTTCCTTGGCC
>CANBZE010000275.1 GCA_947373775.1 Alphaproteobacteria bacterium | reverse complement strand
TCAATGACGATCCGGTCTATGCCGGCAAGGGAAGCGCGATTTTCCTGCACTATGCCAAGCCCGATTTTTCTCCCACCGCCGGCTGCGTGGCGCTGAAGCGCGAAGACCTGGTCGAGGCCCTGGAACAGCTTCAGCCAGGCGATATGATTCAGATTGTCTGATCTGTTTTCTGGCGCGTACCAAAAATCGCGGTGCCGACCCGTACGTGCGTCGCACCGAATTTCACCGCCAGCTCGAAGTCCCCGCTCATGCCCATGCTGAGGTGAGACGCGACCGGCGAAGCCGGGCAAATCGATCCAGTGGATCGATTTGAGCGTCGAACGCCGCGAGCTTGGGCGAGCGGCCGAGTGGTCAAGCCCGAGCGCCGAAAATGGCCGTTCCGACGCGGACATGGGTGGCACCGAACTTTACTGCCAGCTCGAAATCCCCGCTCATGCCCATGCTGAGTTCAGACAGACCATGATCGCGGGCGAGCTTTGCCAGAAAGGCAAAGTGCGGCGCCGCATCGTCATCGGCCGGGGGAATGCACATCAACCCTTCCAGCGGCAAGTCCAGCTTGCGCGCCTGGGCGATCAGGGCGGCGGTCTCTGCGGGCAACACGCCGGCCTTTTGCGGCTCCTCACCGGTATTGACCTGGATGAACAGGCGCGGACAGCGGCCTGACTTTTCGCGTTCCGCCGCCAGCGCGTCGGCCAGCTTCGAGCGGTCGAGAGACTGGATCACGTCAAACAGCGCGGCAGCTTCCTTGACCTTGTTGGTCTGCAACGGACCAATCAGATGCAGTTCCAGGTCGGGATAATCGCTTTTCAGGCCGGGAAACTTGGCCATCGCTTCCTGCACCCGGTTCTCGCCAAACAGGCGCTGACCGGCGTCCAGCGTCTCGCGGATGCCGCTTTCGTCCACGGTCTTGGATACCGCCACCAGCCTTGTCGCGGGCGCGGGCTGGATGGCGGTCTTTCGCGCCGCATCGATGCGCGCCAGTATGTCGGCGAGATTCTGTGAAACTGTCATGACCGCGAACCTAGCCAGATATCAGCACTACCTCAATCCGGATATGCCGCTGGTGCTGATGACCGATGCGCGTAAGACCGATTGGGCGGCGGCGGCGCGCAACCTGCCGCGCGGCAGCGTGGTGGTGGTGCGCGCGCAAGACAGCAAAAAGCGCCTGGCGCTGGCGGAAACGCTGTACGGCATCGCCCCGCTGCTGATTGCCGATGATCCGGCCCTGGCGGCGCGGATCGGTGCGGCGGGTCTCCACTTGCCGGAAAAGCGCATGAAGGAAGCCGGGCACTGGCGGGCGCGTTTTCCGCATTGGATCATTACCTCTTCGGCGCATTCGCTCAGGGCGCTGATGGGCGCGCATATGCTGGACGCGGTGTTCCTGTCGCCGATCTTCGCCACCACCAGCCATAAAAGCGCCAAGCCGCTGACACCGCTGCGCGCCGCGTTTATCGCAAGCCATGCCCCCGTGCCGGTCTATGCCCTGGGCGGCGTCACGGCGCGGAGCGCCGCGCGTCTGACGCCGGCCTTCAGCGGCATCGCGGCGATCTCCTCACTCATCCCCTGAGGTATGCAGGTTCAGATGCAGGTAGACGGCATCCATTTTGAGTTGCCGGCTGCCATCGAAGAAGGCGCCGCTGCTGCGGCCATAGGTCAGGTGTTGATAGCCCCCGCTGAAATTCACGCTGGCCGAGAGTTTGTATCCCAGCGAGATTTGCGTGCCGTTCAGTCCCAGGCGCGGCAATCCCGCAATCGCCACCTCCCTGGCGACGCCATTGCCAAATTCAATCCCTGCAATCCAATTGCCCTTGCTGAGCGCCGCCGAAACATGCTGGCCGCGGGTGGTCGAAGGTTGCCAGCTCTGGTCGATGTCGAAGCCATAGGCATTGCTCTGACGCCACGATCCGCCCAATGAAAAATTGATCTCGTCGGTCAGGGGATAGTCGCCGCGTACACCGAAGCTGATGTCGCTGGCGCCTTCTTGTCCCGGCAATTTGTGTTCGCTGCGCGATTCCGACACCGCGCCAGTGCCGGCCAGCGACAGTGCGCCGATGTCCGTTTCATAGCGCAGCGCCGCTTCCCAGAAATCGGCTTGGCGTCCGGGCCGATGCGGTCCTGCATTCAGGAACTGCTTGCCCTGCGTCGGGGTGAAGGACAGCGCCAGGGTCGCGCCGAACAGGCTCGGGCTGGTATAGATGAACTTGGCATAGTTGCTGGAAGCGCCAACCTCGGTGCGCAATGCGAACAGGTTGATCACCGCCCGCCCGTCGCGCGGATCGCGATAGAAACTGGTGCGCGGATCTTCCAGCGAGACGCCGGCATCCACTTTCGGTCCACCCACCGCCAGCGCATATCCCGCGCCATCAACGATGCCGATCTCGATCTTGCCCAGCCCGGTACGCGCCGTGGCCGCCAGCCGCTCTACCGCATCGCTGTCATAGCGGCCACGCGACAGGGGATCGGCCAGCGCGAGGGCGGCATCAACGCCCAATGACAGGCCGGTATCGTAGTCGCGGCTGAGCCGGGGCTTGAACAGCACCACGCCGCTGGCCTGCGCCCCGCCCCGCCCGGGCTGATGGGGGCCCAGCAGGGCTCCGCTGGCTTCGCCGTCCAGGCCCAGCTGCGCATTGCCAACGGGCCAGGCCGGTGGGGCGAGGGGCTCAGCATGCGCGGCACCCGCCGCCAGCAGCAGGACTGGCAAGATGAGGTTACGGACCGGCAATGCGCGGGTCTCCTAAGCCTTTGCAGTATAAGCCAAACCCTGCTTACCCGGGCAAGGTTAGCGCCGTTGCGCGTCCGCCCCCCCGCCGCTATAAGCCGTGGGTCGGCGCTCACTGACGATCAGCAGCGGCCCGCCCCAAAGGAAAAGACGCCCAATGCGAGTTCTGCCTGCCTTGTTGTGTGCGTTGCTGCTGGCCGGCTGCGGCGGGTCATCCAATGACGGCACCAAGGAAATGGACACCGGCACCTCCATCGCCAGCGGCTCGACCCGCATGACCTTGGGCGTGAACTCCTATCTGTGGCATGCCTCGCTGGACACGCTGTCTTTCCTGCCGCTGGTCTCGGCCGATCCTTTTGGCGGCGTCATCATTTCGGAATGGTATGTCGCGCCCACCAGCCCCGATGAGCGGCTGAAAGTCACCATCTACATCATGGACCGCGCTCTGCGCGCCGACGGCCTGAAGGTCGTGGTGTTCCGCCAGGTGCGCGCCGGCACTGCCTGGCAGGATGCCGCGCCCAGCGCCGACACCGCGCACAAGCTGGAAGACTCGATCCTGACCCGCGCCCGCGAACTGCGCCTGGCCACCCTCGGCCAGCAAGGCTAAGGAGCAGCGCTGATGGCGCGCTACAACGCCAAGGAATCGGAAAAGCACTGGCAGGCCGAATGGGACGCGCGCGCCCTGTTCGTCACCCCGGCGCATTCGGACAAGCCCAAAGCCTATGTGCTGGAGATGTTCCCCTATCCCTCGGGGCGCATCCATATGGGCCATGTGCGCAACTACACCATGGGCGATGTCATCGCCCGCTTCCGCCGCGCCCAGGGCTATAACGTGCTGCATCCCATGGGCTGGGACGCGTTCGGCCTGCCGGCGGAAAATGCCGCGCGCGACAAGGGCGTCAGCCCGCGCGACTGGACCTACGAAAACATCGCGGCGATGCGGCAGCAGCTCAAGATGATGGGCCTGTCGCTGGACTGGTCCCGTGAATTCGCCACCTGCGACCCGGAATATTATCACCAGCAGCAAAAGCTGTTTTTGGATTTCTACAAGGCCGGCTTCGTCTATCGCAGCGAAGCGGATGTGAACTGGGACCCGGTGGACATGACCGTGCTCGCCAACGAGCAGGTGATCGACGGCCGCGGCTGGCGCAGCGGCGCAGCTGTGGAGCGGCGCAAGCTCAGCCAGTGGTTCTTCAAGATCACCGACTTCGCCGACGAATTGCTGCAAGGCCTGGATACGTTGGACCGCTGGCCGGAAAAAGTCCGGGTCATGCA
>CANBZE010000274.1 GCA_947373775.1 Alphaproteobacteria bacterium | reverse complement strand
CCGGCTTTCGGTGTAGCGCATGGCGGCGGCGTTATCGCCATCGACATTGCCGAAATTGCCCTGCCCATCCACCAGCGGATAGCGCACCGAAAAATCCTGGGCCAGGCGCACCAGCGCGTCATAGATCGCCTGGTCGCCATGGGGATGAAACGAGCCCATCACATCGCCCACCACCTTGGCGGACTTTTTGAACGATGTGCCCGGGTCCAGCCGCAGCAGACGCATGCCGAACAGGATGCGCCGATGCACCGGCTTGAGCCCATCGCGCACATCGGGCAGCGCCCGCTGGGTGATGGTGGACAGGGCATAGGCCAGGTAGCGCTCGGCCAGCGCCTTGCTCAGGGGTTCGGAACGGATTTCGTCAGGAACGGCAACCATGGGGGATTTCTATTCTGATTCGCGGACCACAATCGCGTCCAACCTGAGCCGCGCCGGCGGTAACTCCTTGCCGTGCGGCCGCAATACCCTTTCCAGCAAGAAATGGCCGGTCAGCGCCAGGCCCGCCGCCACTTCACCGGGATGGGGCTCGTCGCTGTCATTGCCCAGCAAAAATCCCGGCAGTCGGAACAGGCGATTGGCATAGATGCCGGCCGCGTCGCGCGACACAGCGCGCCCCGTCTTGGGCGACACATAGGTCAGGTCATCCTTGGCGCCGGTGGCGGCGCATTCGCTGAGGTCCAGGCCAAAACCCAGCGCTTCCAGCAGTCCCGCTTCCCAGCGCACATAGAGCGGCAGCCAATGGGCCGCGTCGTCCGCCATCATGGCATCGAGCAGGATCTCGCCGACCGCGAATACCTGGGCGTGCGCCTCGCGCTCGGGCGTGGCGGCGGATGTGACGGCGGTAAAGGCGTTGAGACCGGCCAGCGCGTCGCGGCTGTCCATCAACTCGCCGGCGCGGGCGCGCGACAATTCGCAGGTGAAGCTGCCCAGCTGTTCTTCCAGCCGCGCTCGCCATTGAACATGCACGCTATTGCCCGGCTGCAGCGATGGCTTGATGCGCCGCGAGGCGCCGCCGCGCACCAAGCCGGCATGGCGCCCATGTTCGCGGGTCAGCAATTCCAGGATCGCGCCCGATTCACCATGGGCGCGGGACGAAAGCACAATGGCGTCGTCGCTCCACTCCATCAGCTACTCATTCGGAAAATCGAGGCCGATTTCTTTATAGTGCTCGCTGTTCTCAGCCCAGTCCTCGCGCACCTTCACGAACAGGAACAGGTGGACGCGGCGGCCGAACATGGTTTCCAGCTCCGTGCGCGCCAGTTCACCGATGGTCTTGATGGTGGCGCCCTTTTTGCCCAGCACAATCGCCTTCTGGCCGTCGCGCTGGACATAGATCACCTGATCGATCTTGACCGAGCCGTCGCGGCGCTCTTCCCACTTCTCGGTTTCTACCGCGCTGGAATAAGGCAGCTCGTCATGCAGGCGCAGGTAGATCTTCTCGCGCGTCACTTCGGCGGCCAAGAGGCGCGAGGGGATGTCGGCCGCCTGGTCCTCCGGATAGAGCCACGGGCTCTCCGGCATGCGCGCCGCCACCCAGGCGGCAACATCGGCCACGCCCTCGCCCTTCAGCGCGGAAATCAGGAACACGTCCTCGAACACGCCTTCGGCGTGGAATCGTTCCACCAACGGCAGCAGGTCGGTGCGCTTCATGCCGTCGATCTTGTTCAGGATCAGCGCCTTCTTCTTGGCCTTGCCATCCTTCAGGCCTTCCAGGATGCCGCGCGTATCGCGCGCGCCCAGGCTGTTGGCATCGGCCACCAGGTCGGCAGCATCCACAATCAACAGCACCGCATCGGCATCTTCCGCGCCACCCCAGGCCGAACTGACCATGGCGCGGTCCAGGCGGCGGCGCGGCCGGAAAATGCCCGGCGTGTCCACGAACACGATCTGGGTCTGGCCCGCCATGGCGATGCCGCGCACCGGCATGCGGGTGGTCTGCACCTTGGGGCTGACGATGGCGACCTTGGAGCCGACCAGCGCATTGATCAGCGTGGACTTGCCGGCATTGGGGGCGCCGATGATGGCGGCAAAGCCGCAGCGGGTTGTCATGTCTTGTCCTCAACAGCGGCCAGCATCTTGGCCGCCGCATCCTGTTCGGCCTGGCGCTTGGAACCGCCCTCGCCTGTCACCGGCGCGGCACCTTTCACCGATACCTCCACCACAAAACGCGGCGCATGGTCGGGACCGGCCTGTTCCTTCAGCGTATAAACCGGCGCGCTGGAATCCTTGCCGCGGGCCTGCGCCCATTCCTGCAAGCGTGTTTTGGCGTCGCGCACATCGGTGGCGGCGTCGGCAAACATCGTTTCCCACCAGCGGATGATGAAAGCGCGCGCCACATCCATGCCGCCGTCCAGGTAGAGCGCGGCGATCACCGCTTCCAGCGCGCTGCCCAGAATGGGCCCGCGCGCCCGGCCGCCCGCCGCTTCCGAGCGGGTCAGCACCAGGTGATCCCAAAGCCCGATTTCCTCGCCCACCCGGGCGCAGGCTTCCCAGCGCACCAGGCTGTGCACCCGCCGCGTCAGCGAGCCTTCATCCTCATCCGGATATTTTTGATAAAGCGTCTCAGCTACCACCAGCGCCAGCACCCGGTCGCCCAGGAATTCCAGCCGCTCGTTGGAATTGGCGGAATTGGCGCCCGCATGCGTCAGGGCGCGCTTGAGAAGATCAGGGTCCTGGAAGTCGTGACCGAGTTTTTCGGAAAAACCCAACGGTCACTTCACCAAAGTCAGGATGCGCGAATAGCGCACCGCGAACGGCCACTTCCACACTTCCCAGAACCGGGCCGAGCCATCGGTCGAGAAGAAGCGGAACAACGCCTTGCCTTCCAGATTGTCGGCCGGCACGTAACCGACGGCCTCGCGGCTGTCATCGCTGTTGTCGCGGTTGTCGCCCATCATGAAGTAATGGCCCGGCGGCACCACGAACAGTTCGGTATTGTCCAGCGGGCCGTCCTTGGTCTTGTCGAGGGTGACATAGCTTTTGCCGCCCGGCAGGGTCTCGCGGTACTGCGTCCAGTGACCCTCTTCCCCGTCCAGCTCGCCGACATAATCGGCCACGCGCTCGCGGGCTACCTGTTTGCCGTTCAGATACAGCACGTCGTTGATCATCTGGATCTTGTCACCCGGCAATCCGATCACGCGCTTGATGAAGTCGGTGGAATTGTCCTGCGGGAACTTGAACACGACCACGTCGCCGCGCTGGGGCGAAGAACCCAGGAAGCGGCCATGCAGCTTGTCGCCGACCGGCCAGGCGCCGAAGGGAAAGGTGTAGCGGCTGTAGCCGTAGGAGAATTTCTCCACGAACAGGTAATCGCCGATCAGCAGCGTGTTCTCCATCGAGCCCGACGGAATGTTGAACGGCTGGAACAGGAAGGTACGGATCACCACCGCGATCAGGCCGGCATAGATCACCGTTTTGGCGAGTTCCCCCCAGGATTCGCCCTGCTGCTGATTGGCCGCCATCTTCGTATCCGTCATCCGTGCCTGCCTGTTTCGCTGGGCGGGACAAAAGGGGTGATACGCCCCTGCTGTCAAGGATTTAGCCGTTAATCTTTGTATCCAGCGGCACCGCCGAAATGATGACAATCGCCTGGGCCAGCGGGAAATCATCGGTGATGGTCAGGTCAATCTGGGCGAGGTGGCCGGGCGGGGTCATTTTTTCCAGTCTTTTCAGGGCGCCGCCGGTCAGGGCCATGGTGGGTTTGCCGCCGGGCAGATTCACCACCCCCATGTCGCGCCAATAGACGCCGTGGTTCATCCCGGTTCCCAGCGCCTTGGCGCAGGCCTCCTTGGCGGCGAAACGCTTGGCATAGGAGGCGGAGCGGTTGGCGCGGCGGTCGGATTTGGCGCGCTCGATGTCGGTATAGATTCGGGTGAGGAACCTTTCCCCGTGGGTCTCGATGGTCTTTTCGATGCGGCGGATGTCGATCAGGTCGTTGCCCAGGCCGAGGATCATGCGCGTGCTTCATCCATCAATTGGCGCATGCGCCGAATCGAAGCTTCGAGACCGATGAACA
>CANBZE010000273.1 GCA_947373775.1 Alphaproteobacteria bacterium | reverse complement strand
GGGGCGTGCGATTGCTGAACCGGCTTATGAAAGAGCATTACGAATCGTGACCGAGACGCTGTTCTATCATCTGGAGCGCCGGGCGCTGGAAGACGTGCTGCCCGGCATGGTGGAGAAGTCGCTGCAGCGCGGCTGGCGGGCGGCGATCCGTACCGATTCGGCCGAGCGTTCCGATGCGCTGGACACGCTGCTATGGACCTATGACGATCAGAGCTTCCTGCCCCATGCCCAGGCCGGTGACGGCGACGCGGCGGGCCAGCCGGTGCTGATCAGTATGGAAGAGGGCAATCCCAATTCCGCCCAGATCGTCTTTTATGTCGGCGGAGCGCAGCCAAGCGACTGGACCGGCCTGTCCGACCTGGCGCGCGTGGTGATGCTGTTCGACGGCCGCGATGAGGCGGCCCTTGCAGGCGCCCGCGCGGCATGGAAAGAGGCCAAGGCCGCCGGGCATGACGTGACCTACTGGAAGGAAACGCCTTCCGGAAAATTCGAAAAACAGAACTGAACCGGACATCGCCTTGGGCTATTTCTCTCCCATCAACATCGCCATCCTGCTGATTGACCTGGCCATGGCCTGGCATGTCATCCGCAGTGGACGCACGCCCATGTGGATCATGGGCATGGGGCTGGCCTCCTTCATCAATATTCTGGCGCTGTTCGCGCTGTGGCTGGCTTATGTGGTGATGGCGGTCGCCCCCGATTTCCTGAACAGTCACGGCATGCGCAGCTTCACTGGCAGCGTGGTGAAGGCCGCCGATCCGGGACGCGGCTACCGCGAGAAGAAGCGGCAGGTGGAACTGGTCGGCTCGGTCGATGCCAAGCGGGCGCTGGCCGAGGAAAGCGTCAAGCGCGGCTTTTTTGCCGAAGCGATCGAATTGTATGAAGGCGCCATGCAGGGGCCGCTGGGCGCCAGCGATCCGACCCTGCTGAAAGGCCTGGGCCGCGCGCGCATGCTGGCGGGGCAGGGCGCCGAGGCCGAAGCGCTGTTCGTGCAATTGAAACAGGAAGACCCGGCCGCGTTCGACGCCGACGCCGAGTTGGATTACGCCCGGGCGCTGGCGTTGCAAAACAAGAATGATGAAGCGGTGGCGCAATACGAAAAGGTCGTCGCCCGCTATCCCGGCGAGGAAGCCCGCGCCCGGTTCGGATTGCTGCTGGAAAGCATGGGGCAGAACGACCGCGCCCAGGGGTTGTTCAGCGAGATCATCAAGTCGGTGAAGGGCGCGCCCGGCTATTACCGTTCACGCCAACGTGAGTGGCTGTCGATCGCCAAGTCACACCTGCGCTGAACGAGGCGTGGCCCTTTTGCGTCGTGAGTTCGTCTCGCCATCGCTCACGTACTGCTCGTACACTTCGCTCGTTGCCGCTACGCTGTCGCTAGGCAACCCTGCTCACGCCACAAAATTGCTCGCGCCTCGGCGCGGCGCGAAGGCAAAGCAGCAGGCGCCCAGCACGCAGACCGCGCCCAGGCCCAAAAGACCGGCGCTGTTGTTGGCGAACAGCCCGTCCAGCCAGGCGCGCAGGTTCGGCGCGGCAAAGCCGCCCAGGTTGCCGATGGAGTTGATCAGCCCGATGCCGCCGGCCGCCGCCGCACCGCCGAGCAATCCGGTGGGCAAGGTCCAGAACAGGGCCGGCGACACGATCAAGCCACATGCGGCGATGCTGAGCGCGATCAGCGCCACCAGCGGCGAGCCGGTCAGCGCCGATACCGCAAGGCCAGCGCCGGAAATCGCCAGGGAGAGCGCACCAATGCCGCGCGAATTGCCTGTGCGGTCGCACCAGGGCGGGATGATGGTCACTGCTACCAGCGAGCAGAACCACGGAATGGCGGACACCAGGCCCACTTCCAAACCCATGCTGGTGCCCAGCAAGCGGCTGACCTGCGCCGGCAAAAAGAATGTCAGGCCGTAGAAGCCCATCTCCAGCAGGAAATAGACGAGGGACAAAAACAGCACGCGCGGATCGGCCAGGGTACGCCACACGCTGGGCGTCTCGCGCACGGCATCGTCTTTCGCCAGTTCCGCGCCCAGCACCTGTTTTTCATCCGCCGTCAGCCAGCCGGCTTTTGCCGGTTTGTCGTTGAGCAGAAACAGAACCGAGATACCGCCCAGCGAGGCGAGCAGTCCTTCGATGATGAACATGATCTGCCAGCCATGCAGGCCGAAGGCGTCATGCGCCACCAGCAGGCCCGAAAGCGGCCCGCCAAAGGTCAGCGCCAGCGGCGCGCCGTAATAGAACAGCCCGATGGAGCGCGCCCGCGCCGCGGAGGGATACCAGAAGGTGAGATAATAGATCACGCCGGGAAAGAAGCCGGCCTCCGCGATGCCCAGCAGAAAGCGGATGGCATAGAAGCTGACCGGGCTGTGCACAAAGGCGGTGGCGGCCGACACCAGACCCCAGGTCACCATGATGCGCGCCAGCCAGATGCGGGCGCCGAACTTGTGCAGCATCAAATTGGACGGCACTTCCAGCAGGGCATAGCCGACGAAGAAAACGCCGGCGCCGAAGGCATAGGCGGCATTGCCGATTCCGGCATCGGCCTGAAAGCCCGCCTTGGCGAAACCGATATTGGCCCGGTCCAGAAAGGCCATGACATACATCATCAACAGAACCGGCATCAGCCGCCAGTGCAGCTTCGGCAGGATGCGGGAAAGCTGCGCCTGGACCATGACGGCTCCTTATTCTTGTTCTTGTTCGTCCGTTTTTTTGGGCTTGGCCATCTTGGCCAGCAGTGCGGTCTCGCGGTGCCAGCGTTTGAGCGGGCGTGCCGGATAGCCGCCCACCCGCTCACCGGCGCCGATGTCGCGCGTGACACCAGACCGCGCCGCCAGCCGCGCGCCGGCGCCAATGGTGAGATGATCGCTGATCCCGACCTGGCCGCCGATCAACACCATCGGGCCCACGGTGGTGGAGCCGCCGATGCCGACCTGCGCCACCAGCAGGCTGTGATGGCCGATGTTCACATTGTGGCCGACATGAATCAGGCTGTCGAAGCGCACGCCGCGCTCGATATGGGTGTCACCGATGGCGCCGCGGTCCACGGTGCAGTTGGAACCGAACTCGACATCATCTTCGATGACGACACGGCCCAGCTGCGGCACGCGCAGCAATCCCTCCAGGCTGGGCACAAAGCTGAAGCCCTGGTTGCCGATGGAATTGTTCGGGCCCATCACCACCTTGTTGCCGATCACCGCATGGGTGATGACGCAATTGGCGCCGATGCGGCAGTCATCGCCCAGCACCACGCCGCGCCCGATCACCACATTGTTGCCGATGTAGCAATTGGCGCCGATCACCGCGCCGGCGCCGATCTCCCCGCCCGGGCCGATCTCGGTACCTTCACCGACTTTGGCGGTCGTATGCACCGGATCAGCGCGGCGCACACCAGCCTGAAGTTTGGCGGGCGGATAGAAGATGTGCCCCACCTGCGCAAAGGCCAGGCGCGGGTTGGGCACCACCAGCAGGGTTACGCCATGCGGCAGCTTGGCCAGCTTGTCGGAGGTGATGACCAGGCTGGCCTTGGTGACGGCAAAGGCGTTGGCATATTTGGAATCGCTGAACAGTGAGATGTCGCCGGGTTCGGCGCTTTCCAGCGCAGCCACGTCGCGCAGCTTACCCTCGGGCACGCCTTTTTCCGGCTCGGCGCCGATGCGGGCCGCGATCTCGGCCAGGGTAAAAGGTCCGGCCCGTTCGTAAAATCGGTCGTCGGTCATGGCGGCGCCAGCCTAAAGCATGCCTTTGGCGCTGCAAGCCCCTTTACGCATTGGCATTTTCGTACGCTTCGCTGGCCGCCACCCAGGCTTTTTCCGCCGTTGCCAGCTTGCGCGCGGCATCAGCGCGCTTTTTCGAGACGGACGCGGCCTTGGCTGGGTCCTTGGTGAACAGCAGGGGATCGGACAGCGCCTTGTCCAGCTTGGCGATCTCGGCGGTCAGGTCGGCGATCTGGTGCTCGGCCGCGTTCACCTTGTCTTTCAGCGGCTTCAGGTTCTGGCGCTTCTCGGCATTGCTGCGGCGGGCTTCGTCC
>CANBZE010000272.1 GCA_947373775.1 Alphaproteobacteria bacterium | reverse complement strand
CCGCTCTCGGTCTCGATGGTGACGATGTTGGTGGACTGGTTGAAGGTCGGCTGATGGATGTTGGGGCGGCCCGCCGCATCGGTGGGCGTCTTGTAGTAGCGGATGCGCTTGATCTTGTCCTTGGGGAGACCAAGCGCGAAGGCATCGGGCGCCGTCCACAGCGCGGCGGCAGCGGTGCCCAGCATGCCCGTCATCAAGGTGCGGCGGTCCATCGTTATCTCCCCAGTGATTTTTGCTATTTTTAAGGTCAGGTCAGGTCAGGTTGCAGATCCAACCCTTGCCCGCGTCGCAATACCACAGCACGCCATCCTTGATGTCCAGCCCGTGCACCGACGGATCATTGGCCTTGTCCAGCACGATCTTGGCGACGATGGCGCCGTCGCTCATCTGCAGCTTGTAGATTTCCGCTTCATCGGCGCCGACGCACCAGATGTGATCGCCTTCCAGCGCGATGCCGTGGGTGCGTACCGTCGGCGCCTGGATACTGCGCGCCACCGTGCCGGCTTCGGCGTTGATGAGATAGAGCTTGCCGCCGGCCGGCGTCGCCAGCCAGTACTGGCCTTTGCCGGCCCACTTCACGCCATGGCCGCCGGATTCCGGCGGCAGGTCGCCGGGCTTGGCGACGCGGGTGAGATAGGTGCCGTAAATGCCCCAGCCCGGCGTCTCCCACTTCTTCAACGTCTTGCCGGTCTTTGGATCGACCTTGAGCGTGGAGGGCTTGCCGCTCAGCACTTTGGTCGAGGTGATGAACCAGGCGCCGTCGCCATAGGTGATGCCGCTGCCATGGATGGACTCGGTCTGCACGCTGGACAGCACCGCGCCGGTCTTGGCGTTGATGGTGAAGACCTTGTTGGGATCCTTCTGGTCCAGGATCCACAGATCGCCATTGGCGGCGAACTGCATGTCATTGGGCTGATCGACCTGGGCCTTGAGATTGTAAAGCTTGTTCACTTTCTTCGCGATCACCGGCGCGTTCTGGCGCGCGGCGATGGTGGCGGCGGGAATGACCGGATCGGCGGCGAAGGCGGCGCTAGGCATCGCGATGCCCGCAGCGGTGCCTGCCAACATGGCGCGGCGCGAAAATTCCCCCATCAACTTCTCCCTTGTGCTTTTGCGGCAATTTAAGCGCCTTTATCCGTCTCGCGCAAAACCACACTGCGCGCATTTGTCTTTGTCCGTGTCCTGACATACTGTTTTTGCAAGCGGCCCCGCCAAAGGGAGTCGCGGTGCGCAAGGCGGCAAAGACCGCCGGCCGGGGTCGAGGAAACAGGACAAGAATCAATACGTTATCGGTGCAAACCGAACGTGTCTGCGTTACGCGCCTGACAGGACGGAACAACATAAAGCGGGATCAACCCGCGACATCGGTGCCGCCTTCTTTGCTGAAGGCGGCATTTTTTTCGTCTGCCGGTTCATGACGCAGTGCAGCGTAACTCTTTGATGTTTTTTTCCGGTGCCTGCCTTAGAACCCTTTGGATCAGCACGAAATAACGGAGTGGGATATGCAGGGTTTGAAGTGGGGCGTGGCGGCATTGTTGGCGGCGGGATTTGCCGTGCCGGCGTTGGCCGAGACCACGGTGCTGACGAACCTGACCCTGATCGACGGCGTCAGCGCCGCGGCCCAGCCGGGTTCCGCGATCGTGATGACCAACGGCAAGATCGCCTGGGTGGGTCCGATGTCGGGCCTGAAGGCGCCCAAGGATGCCACGGTCCAGGACCTGGCCGGCAAGGTGGTGATGCCCGGCATCATCGACAGCCACGTCCATATCGGCCTGATGCATGACGTCACCCAGGACGAAAAGTATTTCACGCCCGAGAATGTGAACACCGATCTCAAGCAATATGCGGCGTATGGCGTCACCTCGGTGGAGGTGCTGGGCACCGACAAGGATTTCGTGCTGGACCTGCGCAACCAGCAGCGCAAGAGCCGTCCCAGCATGTCGCGTGTGTTCAGCGCCGGCCAGGGCGCCGTGATCAAGGGCGGTTATGGCGGGCTGGTGGGCGTGACCCAGCCGATCGCGACTCCGGAAGAGGGCCGCAAGCTGGTGGACGATCAGGCCGCCAAGGGCGTCGATTTCATCAAGCTTTGGGTGGATGACGAGCGCAAGACCATTCCGGTCAAGATGCCGCCCGCCGTGTCCGCCGCCATCATCGACGAAGCGCACAAGAAGCACCTGCGCGCCGTGGCGCATGTCTTCTATCTGGAAGACGCCAAGGAACTCATCCGCGAAGGCGTGGACGGTTTCGGCCACATGATCCGCGACCAGCCGGTGGACAAGGAGCTCTTGGACATGATGAAGGCCAAGGGCGTGTGGATGGTCTCGGCCACCCTGTCGCGCGAAATGGCCTACAGCCTGGCGATCATGCCGTGGCTGAACGACCCCTTCTTCACCCGCGGCGTCACCCCGGGCACATTGGATGCGCTGCGCAGCATGGCGCGCGAAAAGGCCGTGGTGCTGGGCCCGACGCGTTTCCCCGGCCTGCCGTATGAGAAGAAGGTGTTCTTCGACATGGACCGCACCCTGTTCCAGGCGCTGGAAAACTGGCAGGCGATGGTCAATGCCGGCGTGAATGTCGGCATGGGCACCGACAGCGGTCCCAATGGCCGCTTCCCGGGCTTCAACGCTCATGAAGAAATGCAGATGCAGGTTCTGGCGGGCCGCACGCCGATGGACGCCATCAAGTCCGCCACGGCCGACAATGCCCGCTGGCTGGGCGACAAGACCATCGGCACGGTCGAAAAGGGCAAGTGGGCCGACCTGGTGGTGCTGGAAAAGAGCCCGCTGGACGATATCCGCAACACCCAGATGATTTCGGCGGTGTTCATTGCGGGCAACAGTGTGCCGACCATCTGGCAGACTTGCCGCGACCGGCCGCTCAGCGCCTGCACCGGTGGTTCGTCCACCGAACCGCCGCACATGCCGTACTGAGTGGTCACGCAAACGCCGTTTTTGTGACCGGTAATTAAGCGCATCCGTGCGGCTGGGCCGCTGCACGGGATCGTTCAGGGGGAAAACGTTATGTCCACTGCCAGTGTCCGTCCGACGCGCGTGCGCCTCATCATCCTGGCGCTGACGGTGGCGGCCTATTTCATCACCTATCTCAACCGGGTGCTGCTCCCCAACGCCCTGCCGGTGATCCAGAAGGAATTCGGCTTCACCCTGATCACTCTGGGCCTGATCCAGAGCTGCTACCAGTGGGCCTATGCCCTGTTCCAGATTCCGGGCGGCTGGTTCGGCGACCGCTCCGGCCCGCGCATCGCCATGACAACCGTGGTGGTGTGGTGGTCGATCCTCACCTTCATCACCGGCTTTTCCATGTCGGTGACCATGCTGATGGTCTGCCTGTTCCTGATCGGCGCGGGCGAAGCGGGCGCATTTCCCATTGCCAATCGCGCTTTGTCGCGCTGGATGCTGCCGGGCGAGCGCGGCTTTGCGCAAGGCGCGACCCATGCCGGCTCGCGCCTGGCCGGCGCGCTGACGCCCGTGCTGGTGGCGGCGATGATCGCCGCTTACAGCTGGCGCATGCCCTTCTATGTGTTCGCCGTGATCGGTCTGGTCTGGGCGGCGGTGTGGTTCTGGTATTATCGCGATGTGCCCAGAGAACATGCGGGTGTCAATGCCGGCGAGCGCGACAAGATCATCGCCGCCTTGGGCGATCCCAAGGGCCGTCCCCCGATCCCGTGGAAGATGATCCTCAGCTCCAGCCAGATGTGGACCGTGGCGATGATGTACTTCTGCTATGGCTATGCGCTGAATGTCTTCCTTACCTATTACCCGATCTATCTGAAGTCGGCGCGCGGCTACACGCTGAAGGAAATGGGCTTCTTCGCCAGCCTGCCGCTGGCGGCGGGCGTGGTGGGCGACCTTTTGGGCGGGGTCTTCAGCGACGCCATCATTCACAAGACCGGCAAGATCAAGTTCGCGCGCCAGAGCGTGGCGATCGTCGGCTTCCTGATCGCCGCCATCTGCTGCCCGTTGGCGGTGCTGGAACCGGACCGTTATCTCAGCGCGGCTTTGTTCGGTGGTG
>CANBZE010000271.1 GCA_947373775.1 Alphaproteobacteria bacterium | reverse complement strand
CATACTTCATGTCATAGCTGCCGTCGGGCTTCTTGATCATCATCTGTTGCGAGGCGATCTCGCTGGCATTGACGATGTAATAGCCACTTTTGCGATCGAACGCGGCATGGCTCCAGTCGATGCCGCCCCAGTTACCGGGAAAGCGCGCCACGGCATGGTCCACCCGCGGCGGCTGGAAATAGCCGGCGCCGATGACTTTCTGTTCGGCGATCAGTTTCTTGCAACCTTCGGTTTGCTGCGGCGTCAGGTTGGCCAGTTCGGACATATTGAAGGACGTGCGCCCAAGCGGCGGCGTGATGGACGCAGGCTGGGTGGGCGAGACTTTCTCGCCTTCCATGTCGGTGTCGGTGGGCACCGGCATTTCCTTGATGTCATAGATCGGCTTGCCGGTGACACGGTCCAGCAGGAACAACAGGCTGGCCTTGCTCATCACCGCGATGGCCGGAATCGCCCTGCCGCCTTTATTCACCTCGACCAGCGTGGTCAGCGGCAAGTCGTAATCCCACAGATCGTGATGCACCGCCTGGAAGTGCCAGAGATATTTTCCCGTGGCGGCATTCACCGCCACCAAGGAATTGGCGAACAAGGACGGGCCTTTGCGGTCATTGCCCGACTGATCGAAGGTCGGTGCGCCGAACGGCAGGTAAGCGATGCCGCGTTTGGCATCCAATGTCAGCCCGACCCAGACATTGACGCCGGAGCGGTTGATCCAGCTGTCGCCTTCCCATGTGTCATGGAATTTCTCGCCCGGCTGAGGTACGCCATTGAAGTGCCAGACCTCGCGACCGGTGTGCACGTCGAAGGCACGCACCTGTCCTGAAGCGCCCTTCTGCGGCGTCTCCTGGTTGCGCGAACCGGTGATGATCAGGTCCTTGTAGATTACGGGCGCGGAGGTGACGCCCAGCGCGGCCTGCGGGAAGCCCTGCATCACCGCATCGCTGTGCAGATTGACCACACCGTCCTTGCCAAAGCCTTTGACCGGCGCGCCGCTTTTGGCATCCAGCGCGATCAGCAGGCCGCCGCGGGTGCCGAACACGATCTGCGGCTTCGCACCGGGCCAATAGGAAACACCGCGCGTCGCCGGCTGGTCGCCCGTCGGCACTTCATAGGCCCAGCGCTGTTTGCCGGTTTCCGCATCCAGCGCCACCACCCGGCCATAGGGGGTGGAGACAACCATCAACCCGCCCACCACCAGCGGCGTGTTCTCGGATGCGGCAAAGCCGCGGGTTTCGCGGCCCGGCGGGCGCATATGATAGGTCCAGGCGGGCTTTAGCCCTGAGACATTGGCGGGGGTGATCTGGGCCAGCGGCGAATAGCGGCTGTCGCCATAGTCATGGCCGTAGGTGGGCCATTCCTCCAGGCCCGTGGCCGGTCCGGCCATCAGTCCAACAACAAGTGCTGCAATTGCCGGTCTGATCATGATCCCCACCCTATTATGTCCTCTTGGGTACCGGCAGCCGCTGGCCAGAGCAAAGATAGAATCTCACTCTGTGAGAGGTGACGTATCGTCATCTTTGGGTTATAGTGGCCGCCGGACAATCATTTGCCCGCACCGTCCGTGGCCAAGATCGCGGCAAGCGGCAAAGGGGAAAACGCGGGCGGTGCCACTTCGCGGTGACGCCATTTGTTTGGGGACAAGGGCGTGGCGACACCAAAAAATCATTCGGTGATGAAGGCTTTCGCCATCCTGAAAGCCTTTCACGATCCGGAAGAATGGGTGACGAGCTGCGAGCTCAGCCGGCGCGCGGGCCTGCCCGAAGCCTCCGGCTATCGCCTGATCCAGACCCTGGAAGAAATCGGCGCTTTGGTGCGCGGCCCGCGCGGGCGCTATCGGCCGGGCCTTTTGCTTTTGTCGCTGTCGCACAATGTCACCATCAACGAGTTGCTGCGCGATGCCAGTCAATCCTTGATGAGCGAGCTGGCAAAGCGCCTGCAGCTCACCGTTCATCTGGGTGTGCTGGAACAGGGCATGGTGACTTACGTCGCCAAGGTTTCGGTCCCCGGCGCCTTCGCCGTTCACACGCGGGTGGGCGCGCAACTGGAAGCCTATTGCTCGGGCCTGGGCAAAGTGCTGCTGGCCGCGCTGCCGGAGCAGGAAGTGGACAGCTTTGTGCTGGATGGCGAACTGATCGCGCTGACGCCCTATACCATCACCACCAAGGCAGGGCTGCGCGCCGAATTGAAGAAGGTCCGCGCGCAGGGCTATGCCATGGACGACCGTGAGCACAAGGCCAACATGCGCTGCATCGCCGTGCCGGTGCTGGACCGCGAAGGCCGTGCCGTGGCGGCACTGTCGGCCACCGACGACGCCGAACGCATGACGGTGCCGCGGCAGATCGAAGTGCGTGATGCGTTGTACGAGGTGGCGGCGGCTTTGCGGCAGAAGCTTTATCCGGTGTCCCCACCCCTGCCCACGCGCAAGCCGCTGGCGGCGGAATAATCAGACAATCCGGACCGAAACGCGGCCCAGAAATCCCAGATCGCCTTCGATTGTCTCACCCACCGCTATGACGACCGGTTTGACGCAAGTGCCGGTAGTGACCACCTGCCCCGCCTTCAATGTCATGCCATGAGCGGACAGTTCATTGACCAGCCAGGTCAGGGCGATGCGCGGATCGCCCAGCACATTGGCGCCCACGCCTTCTTCAGCCAGTGCGCCATTGCGGAACGCCTTGCCGGGGTGTGCCGCCAAGTCCAGCGCCCGCCAGCTGTCGTCCGCCGCCGGTCCCAGCACGAAATAATGCGCGCAGGCATTGTCCGCCACCAGTTGCGCCAAGCCGGCAGTCTCGAAATGCGCAAAACGCGAGTCCGGCAATTCGATGGCCGGATGCAAGGTTGCGATCGCCGAAAGGACTTCATCTTGCGTGTACGGCATTGCGCGCGGCGCAAGATCGACAGCCATGCGGAAGGCGAATTCCAGTTCCGCTACCCGCATCAGGCTGGTGCCCAGCGCAAAATCGCCGCCATCAACGATCACACGCTCTGCCAGAATGCGTCCCGCCAAGGGCCCATCCACGCCGATATGACGCTGGCCGTTGACGCTGGTGGCCGCGATCTTCCAGCCAAAGAGCGGTACGCGGGTCTGGGATTCCAGATGCGCCTGTACTCCATAGCCTTCCGCGCGGTTCGCGGGGCGAAGATCGGAAGGCAAGCTTTCCAGCCGGGTGCCGGCGGCCCAGTGGCTGTACAGAAGTTCACAGGCTTCCCGGCTCCGGTTCATCAGGCGTACAGGTCCTTGTATTTGTCGCGCAGCAGGTTCTTCTGCACCTTGCCCAGGGCGTTGCGCGGGAACGCATCGGTAAACAGCACCGCCTTGGGCTGCTTGAACTTCGCCAGCTTGTCTTTCAGTGCCGATTTAATTTCGGCCTGCGTCAGCGCCGCATCCTTGTTCAGCACTACCACGGCCGTGACGCCTTCGCCGAAATCCCTGTGCGGCAGGCCGATCACCGCGCTTTCGGTCACGCCCGGCAGTTCGTCAATCAGGCTTTCGATTTCCTTGGGGTACACATTGAAGCCGCCGCTGATGATGAGGTCCTTGGCCCGGCCCACGATATGGACATAGCCGTCGCCATCGATCATCCCCAGATCGCCGGTGATGAAGAAACCATCGGCGCGGAATTCCGCCGCGGTCTTTTCCGGCATCCGCCAGTAACCGGCAAAGACGTTCGGCCCGCGCACCTCAATCATGCCGATCTCGCCCTGTGGCAAGGCCTTACCCTCATCGTCAGCGATGCGCAGTTCGGTCCCGGGCAGCGGAAACCCGACGGAGCCCGGCTTGCGCGCGCCTTCGAAGGGATTGGATGTGTTCATGTTGGTTTCGGTCATGCCATAGCGTTCCAGGATCGCCTGACCCGTCTTCGCCGACCATTCCCGGTGGGTTTCCGCCAGCAGCGGCGCCGAGCCCGACACGAACAGCCGCATGTGCCCCGTGGTTTCGCGATTCAGGCGCGGGTCCTGCAGCAACCGCACATAGAAGGTCGGCACACCCATCATGACGGTGGCGGACGGCAGCGCACGGAAGATTTCCGC
>CANBZE010000270.1 GCA_947373775.1 Alphaproteobacteria bacterium | reverse complement strand
GCGCATGGTTGTGATAATGCGGATGGCTGAAATGGTTGGGATGCCATTTGATCAGTTCCAGGCAGGCGCCGGGCTTGTCCTTGTCGCCGATCGGCCAGGCCTGGTCGCTGGCTTCGCCCTTGGTCCACTGGATCTGGTCGGGGGTCAGCGCGATGGCATTTTTGGGATCGATGGTGGCGGCGGCGAAGGCGGGCGCGATGGCGCCCAGGAACGCGGATGCAAGCATCAGAGTCTTGATCATGAATGTCTCCCCGGTTGTTTGCGGCCAGCCTAGTCCCGCGCCGCGCCGCTTTCCATATTGCGGCTGCGTAAAGCGGCTTATTTCAGCTCCAGCATGATGCCGGACTGCTCGCCTTTGACCACTTCTTCGGAATGGCTGCGGTTGGCGAGGTTGTAGACGATGTCGCCGGGATTGCGGTGATTGACGGCGGTCTTGCCGTCCGGCGTGGTGGAGGCGACGTCACCGTCCTGCAGGTAGGTCACCACCACTTCGGTGTCGTGGAAGTGCATCGCGGTGGGCTTGCCCGGCACCCAGGCATAGTTCCACACCCGCACCCTGTCGTTCTCGAACACTTTCTTGGAGCCCGGTCGCGGGAAGGCCGGCGGCAGGCCGGTGGTGTTGGGTACGGTGTTGGAGGGCGCGTCCTTGATCTCGACGATGATCTCGTGGGCTGGCGCGCTTACCGCTGTGTCGCTGGTGGTGCCGCCATGGCCCCATACTGCGCTGCCATCGGCATGGCGGGCGGTTTTGCCGTCCGCGCCGCGAATGCGCCCACCGTTGCGGTACAGGATGATGTAATCGCCGGCGTGTTCGATTACCGGCGCGGGCTTGCCCGGCTCCAGCGCCACGTCCCGCACCGTGACCCGCGCATTGTCGATCACCGGAGCCGGTGTCTGGGCCAAGGCCGTCAAGGGGAGCGCCGCCAGCAGGACGCCGCCGAACAGGATCTTGGTCATGGGTGTTTCCTTGGTTTTTTCCGGAAAAACTCTAGCAGAATTGGGTGTTTAGGCCAGTTTGGCATCGTAAAGCTGGGCCGCTTGTTTGGGGGGGCTGCGCCCTGTAGGTTCGCCCCGTTTTCACGCCAAAGAGTGCCCTGTCATGCCGTTGCTGCGGTTTATTCCCGAAACGACCAACGTCAATTTCGTCAAATACCGCTTTGCGGCTTTCGGCATTGACGGGCTGCTGCTGGTCATCTCGCTGATCTCCATCTTCTGGCACGGCTTCAACCTGGGCATCGATTTTACCGGCGGCGTGCTGATGAACGTGAAGTCGGCCCAGGTGATCGACATCAGCAAGATGCGTTCCGACGTCAATTCGCTGGGCTTTCCCGAATCCCAGCTGCAATACGCCGGTGGCGGCGATTGCGACAAACCCGTCAACAGCTGCGTGATGATCCGCGTCCAGCCCAAGGACATCAAGAACCTCAAGGCGGGTGTCGACCAGAACGAGGCCGACCAGGCGGTGGTCAGCGCCATCAAGGGCAAGCTGGGACCATCCGTCCAGTATCGCAGCACCGAAGTGGTGGGCCCCAAGGTCTCGGGCGAACTTTTGAATGACGGCATCCTGGCCACCATCCTGGCGGTGGCGATGATCTCGATTTATGTCGCGGTGCGCTTTGAATGGCAGTATGGCATCGGCGCGCTGATCGCCACCGGCCATGACGTCCTTGTCACCGCCGGCTTCTTTTCCGTCGTGGGCCTGGACTTCAATATCAACACCGTGGCCTCGCTGCTGCTGCTGGCGGGCTATTCGATCAACGATACGGTGGTGGTGTTCGACCGCATCCGCGAGAACCGCCGCAAGTACAAGCGCATGTCGCTGATCGACATGATCAATCTTTCCACCAACCAGATCGCCACCCGTACCACCCTGGTGTCGGCGGCCACCGCTCTGTCGGTGATCCCGCTCTTGTTCGGCGGGCCGGTGTTGTACACTTTCAGCGTCGCGATCCTGTTCGGCATCGTGGTGGGCACCTTCTCGTCCACCTATGTCGCGGCGATGCTGCTGCTCTACATGCCTGCCGTCGGCGGCGGCAATGTGGACAGCAAGACCGAAGAAGCTACGGCTTAGGCCGCCGGATACGGCGCACGACCAGTTCGTCTATCTCCAGCCGTTTGATCACGGCGCGCTTTACGGCCAGGCGCCCAATGGCGATGGTGCCGATCGCCAGTGCGCCCACGGCAAACGCGCCAAGTGCGAAAGCGCCCAGCGCCAAAGCCGGCAGCGCGAGAGGGCGCTGCTTCATCTTAAAGCGGGAACCAGTCCCGGCGGTCGCTATAGACCTGGTAGTGCGCGTTCACGCCGGCGCGCAGGCCCACACCCGTGCGCATCGGCGCCAGGGTGACGCCGCCGCTGCGCAAGTAATTAATGCCCAAACCGGCCACGACATAGAAGCTGCCTTCCACGCCCGGGTAGCGCTGGAACAGCCGCCGGTCTTCTTTCAGGTTGTAGATCAGGGTGAAGCATTTGGAGGCGTTGGCGCCGGCATCGAAGCCGATCGACGGGCCGCGCCAAAAGGTCTGCAGCGGCTCGCGCGTCTTGCGGATCAGCCAGCCCGAGCCATAACGGAAGCCCAGCACGAAAGCGCCGCCGCCTTCATCGCCCTTGATATAGGCGTCGGGCTGGCCCAGGTCGCCGAATATATGCTGCACGCCCTTGGCCATCGCCTCGGTGGTGATGCCGAAGAAGTTGGCGCCCGCGTCAGTGATCTCGTCGGCGGTGTATTCCAGGGTCGAGGCGCGGTCCTTGGCTTCCGGCGCGTTCTGGCCGTCGGCGGCATGGGCCGGCATGATGGAAAGCAGCGAGCCCGCCGCGGCCGGAGTCGCACCCAGCGCCACCAGTCCGGAGATGAATTTCTTGCGGTTCATGCAGTGCTCCTTCAACTTTTCCTTGGGCGCTCCCGCTCGCGCGGACGCGCCGAATCACTCAGCCGGCCGCGGCGAATCTTGACGCAGATTGGGGCTTTTTTACAGGCGGAATGGGTTTAGGATTGGGGCAAGAAAATGGAAACGCCACCCGATAACGGCCCAAAACCACCGCTTTCGATTGCCGGCTGGATCACCCTGGTGGTGCTGGCGGGCTTCTTCTTCGTCTCGCTCTGGTATGCGGTGAAAGTGTGGACCGCCATGTCCGGGGTCCATATGAGCGGCTTTGGCTGGACCTTCCTGGTGATGGGGATCGTGGTCACCATCGGCCTGGGCGCCGGATTGATGGCGCTCGTCTTCTACTCATCTCGCAACAATATGGATCAATAGCTACTTGCCGCGCGCGATGAAGGCGGTGTTGTGGAAACCCGGCTTGCCATAGACGAACGGCGCGCCGTCCCAATCGGTCATGCGCCCGCCCGCGGCGCGCAGCACCGCATCTCCGGCCGCCGTGTCCCATTCCATCGTGTGACCGGCACGGGGATAGATATCGGCCTCGCCCGCCGCCACCAGGCAGAATTTGAGTGAGGAGCCGGCATTGGTATTGCCCTTTACGGCCAAGCTTTTCAGCAATGCATCGGTCTTGGCGTCGGGGTGGGATTTGCTGCTCACCGCCACCAACCCGTCAGCGGCCGGTGTGCGTGCCGTGATCGTGCGCGTGATGCCATTTGCAATTTCGAAAGCGCCTTCGCCAACCGTGCCCACGAACAGCCGTCCGATGGCCGGTGCGAACACCACGCCGCTGACCGGCGCACCATCCACGATCTCGCCGATGTTCACCGTGAACTCGCCGCCGCGCTTGATGAATTCCTTGGTGCCGTCCACCGGATCCACCAGGAAGAAGCGCGATCCCACCTTGGCGACGCGGCCCGCCGCGGCTTCTTCTTCGGCCACCACCGGCACGTTCGGGAAGGCCATGGCCAGTTCGGCCAGGATCAGCGTCTCGGCTTCCTCATCGGCATCGGTCACCGGCGAGCGGTCGGCCTTCACCCGCGGGTCACATCCGGCCTCGTAATGGCGCATGACCACCACGCCGGCGGCGTGGGCGATGCGGACCAGGATTTCAAGGTGGGGGGAGAGCGTTGCGCTCACGTTAAGAATTCCTTAAGAGCCT
>CANBZE010000269.1 GCA_947373775.1 Alphaproteobacteria bacterium | reverse complement strand
TTGCTGTCAGTGAGCGTGTAGGTGAGGTCCAAGGTCACCTTGCCGGGGAAGCCCTGATCGCCGTCCGGCGACACCAGCCGCAAGGTCACGCCGGCATCACCGGCCGTGTGGAAGGTGCGCACGGTACTCAGCACACGGCGGCTATAGGCCGGCGCCCCGCCATGCAGGGTGACGCCATTTGGATTTTGCGCCAGCTCGTAATGCCTGCCCTCGATGGTGAAGCCGTGGCCGATGCGGTTGGCAAAGCGCCCCGTCAGCGCGCTCAAGGGGCCGGTGGCTTCGATGGCGGCCAGGTCCTTCTGGCAAAGAATCACGTTGGCGAGTTTGCCGCTGCGGTCAGGCGCCTCCACCGAGCAGACGATGCCGCCATAATCCAGCACCTGGGCACGCAACCCGTGGCTGTTGGTCAGGGTGAATATGTGGACGGGGATGCCGTCCTTGGTGGTGCCGAAAATAGCGGTATCTACGGTGCCGGCCTGTGCCTGTGTCATAAGACCCATGAAAACAGCGATCAGGACTGTTTGTACACGCATTTTTCCCTCGTTTCCGCCCGTTTTCGGCTGGGCTTTGTCCGGCGACACTATAGTATCCGGCGCACAAAAAAGCGCCCCATATGGGGCCGGGGATACAGGGGTGGGGCGCACCGCCATGGCGGCGCGTTTTCCGGTGCTGAGGATCGTATGACTATCGTTGGAACAGATGTTGAGAAGCCCTTGATCGTGGTGATGGGCGTGGCCGGTTCGGGTAAGACCACTATCGCCAGCGGATTGGCCGAGCATCTGGGCGTGCCCTTTGTAGAGGGCGATTCTCTGCATCCCATCGCCAACGTCAAGAAGATGTCGGCCGGCATTCCTTTGACGGATGACGATCGCTGGCCCTGGCTGGAAGCCATCGGCGCGCGCATGGAAGTGGAACGCGACACCGGTCATGGCGTGGTGGTGTCCTGCTCGGCCTTGAAGCATGCCTATCGCGATGCCTTGCGCAAACAGGTGCATGGCAAGGTGCATTTCATCCTGCTGGACGGCTCGCGCGAGTTGATCGGCGCCCGGATGCGCAAGCGCAAAGGCCACTTCATGCCGGCGGCGCTGCTGGACAGCCAGTTCGCCACCTTGGAGAAGCCCACCTCCGACGAGGATGCGGTGATCCTGGATATTTCCCACACCGTGCCGGTGCTGCTGGCCGAAGCCGCCCGCGCCCTGGTTCCGGCGCCCTAACAAAGGCCAAGACAATGCGAAACACGCTTGCAGCTTGTTTGCTTCTGGGGGGAGCCTTTTCTGCTTTCGCGCAGGCGCCCGCCGACCTGCCCAAATTTCCCACCCCGCCGCCGCCGGTGACCGCCGAGAACAGCGTCATCGGTCCAGCCTACGCCGATCCGCCGGAGTCGATCGCCAACGAGGCGGTGCCTCAGGGCGAAATCCGCGAATTCATCCTGTATTCGGAAGACAGCAAGATCTATCCGGGCATCGTGCGCGTCGCCAGCATGCAGCGCGACGCACGCGGCAACTATGTCGTGCCGCAGGGTGGGCTGTCGGCGCCGGGCCGCTATGAGCGCCATGTCTGGGTCTATATCCCGAGGCAAGTGAAGCCCAATGCGCCCGTCATGGTGGTGCAGGACGGTCATTCCTATGTGAAGCGCCTGGCCAACATCCTGGACAATATGATCGCCGCCAAGCGTCTGCCGGCCATGGTGGTGGTGCTGCCGGATTCCGGCGGCAATGACGCGCAAGGCTCGGAACGCGGGCTGGAATATGATGAGGTGTCGGGCCGCTATTCCGACTGGGTGGAAACAGAACTTCTGCCGGCGGTGACCAAGAATTACGGCGTCACTTTCACGTCCGATCCGGAAGGCCGCGCCACCATGGGTGGTTCTTCGGGCGCGGCGGCGGCTTTCACCATGGCCTGGTTCCATCCCGAGCGGTATCACAAGGTGCTGAGTTATTCGGGCACTTTCGTGAATCAGGCCTGGCCGCCGGATGCCAAGACGCCGCGCGGCGCCTGGGAATATCACGCCACCATCCTGCCCAAGGCGGCCAAGAAGCCGATCCGCATCTGGATGGAAGTGGGCGAGAAGGACAACCGCTTCGATGTGCCCGAAGAGACCTGGCACAACTGGCCCTTGGCCAACAACCGCATGGCGGCCGTGCTGAAGAAAAAGGGTTACGACTATCGCTATGTCTTCGCGCTGGGCGCCGGCCATGTCGATGGCCGAGTCGTCATGCAGACCTTGCCGTCAGCGCTGGAATGGCTGTGGCGTGATTTTCCGAAATAAAAATAAGAACTAAGAAAAACAACGGGGACGAGACATGAAGAAGATCACCGCATTGTCGCTGCTGGCGCTGGCCGCCGCGATTCCGGCTCTGGCGCAGCCGGCGCCTGATCCCTCGCTGCCGAAATTTCCCACCCCGCCGCCCACGGTGACGGCCGAGAACAGCATCATCAAGGCCCCTTACGCCGATGCCCCGGAATACAAGGTCGATCCGTCGGTGCCGCAGGGCGATATCCGCGAATTCATCCTGTATTCGGAAGACAGCAAGAACTATCCGGGTATTGTGCGGATCGAGAATGAGATCAGCGCCAAGCGCGATGCTTACGGCAACCGCCTGCCGGCGCCGGACGCAGCTGTCTCCAAGCCCGGCCGCTATGAGCGTCATGTCTGGGTCTATATCCCCAAGCAGGTGAAGCCGGGCGCGCCCTTCATGGTGGTGCAGGACGGCCATGGCTATATCAACCGCATGGCGCCGGTGCTGGACAACATGATCGCGGCGCACCGCGTGCCCGCCATGATCATCGTGGCGCCGGATTCCGGCGGCAGCGACGCCCAGGGCTCGCAGCGCGGACTGGAATACGACACGCTCTCGGACCGTTATTCCAACTGGGTGGAGCAGGAGTTGCTGCCCGCCGTGTCCAAGAATTACGGCGTGACGTTCACGTCCGATCCGGAAGGCCGCGCCACCATGGGCGGTTCGTCGGGCGCGATCTGCGCCTGGACCATGGCCTGGTATCACCCCGAGCGTTACCACAAGGTGCTTTCCTACTCCGGCACCTTCGTGAACCAGGCTTCGCCGCAGGACCCGAAGACTCCGCGCGGCGGCTGGGAATACCATGCCACCATGATTCCGAAGGCGGCGAAGAAGCCGATCCGGATGTGGATGGAAGTCGGTGAAAAGGACCTGCACTTCGACGATCCGGAATCGACTTGGCACAACTGGCCGCTGGCCAACAACCGCATGGCGGCGGTGCTGAAGAAGAAGGGCTATGACTACAAGTATGTCTTCGCGATGGATGCCCACCATGTGGACAATGGCGTGGTGCGCCAGACTTTGCCCTCAGCGCTGGAATGGCTGTGGCGCGACTATCCTAAGAGCTGAGCTTCTTCGCCCACCAGGCCGTGATGATCGGCACCGTCAGCATGGTCACCACCACGCTGGCGGCCACCAGCACGGTGGCGTAGGGCGCCGCCTTTGCGTAAGCGGGATTGGCGGCGGCGACCAAGGCCGGCACCGCCGCGGCATTGCCGGCGGTGGCGGCAGCTGCCAAGCCCGCCAAGCCCTTGCCGCCTGAAATACGGTCGGCCAGGAACATCACGCAGCACGAGATTACCAGCACCACCACGCCCAGCGCCAGACCCAGCAAACCCGCGCGCCACACGGCAGTGAGGTTGAGGCCCGCACCGATGGCAAAGGCAAAGAAGGGGATCAGCGCCGGCGCGGCCTTGCCCAGAAACTCGCGCATCTCACGGTCCAGGTTGCCCAGCAATATGCCCGCGGTCAGCGGCAGGATCGCGCCCAGCAACGTCTGCCACGGAAACGCCAGCAGCCCGCCCAGGGTCATCATGGTGATGAAGGGGCCGGACTCCAGCGACATCAGCGAATAGGCGCCCACCTCCTTGGGCGTGCCGTAGCGGCCCATCAGCGCCATATAGAGCCCGCCATTGGTGTCGTTGATGGCGACCACCACCGCCAGGGTTGAAAGCCCGGCCAGCAATCCGGTCTCGATCGGCTTGGTGCCCAGGAAATGCCCCACCACCAATGCGGCGGCCACGCCCATCAGC
>CANBZE010000268.1 GCA_947373775.1 Alphaproteobacteria bacterium | reverse complement strand
AAGAGGACATCCACAAGGCGCTGACGCCGTTCGGCCAGATCGAGAACAAGATGACCGCCACCCATAACGGCACCGGACTTGGATTGCCGCTGGCCAAGGCGATGCTGGAACTGCATGGCGGAACGCTGGACATCACCAGCGCGCCCGGCCGCGGCACCAGCCTGACATTGAATTTCCCCGCCGATCGCATCAGCGTCACCAAAAAGGCCCATGCCGCCTAAGCCGGCGTGACGTCGCTCGCGGCGCGCGCCGCCTCATCCCTGGCCCGGCCGCGTTCGATGAACATCACGCAGATGATCGAAATCTCGTAGAGCAGCACCAGCGGCACGGCCAGGCTCATCATCGAGATGGCGTCGGGCGGGGTGAAGATCGCCGCCACCGCGAACAGCGCGACGATGGCATAGCGGCGCATGTCGCGCAGCGCCTTGGCGCCGACGATTCCAACCTTGGCCAGCAGCGACAACAACACCGGCAACTGGAAGGTCAGGCCGAAGGCGAAGATCAAGGTCATCACCAGGTCGAGATAATCGCTGACCTTGGCCTGGAGCTGGATACCCATCGCCGTGCTGGTGGCAGGCACCTGGTAGCCGGCGAAAAACTTGATCGAGAAAGGCAGCATCACATAATAAACGAACGCCGCACCCAGCGTGAACATGATGGGCACGAAGACCAGGAACGGCCAGAAGGCGTTCTTCTCATGCTTGTAGAGGCCCGGCGCCACGAACAGCCAGATCTGCCAGGCGATGATGGGAAAGCCCAGGCAGATGCCGCCGAACATGCCGATCTTCACATTGGTGAAGAACACTTCGGTCAACGCGGTGTAGATCAGGTGATTGGTGGCGGCATGCAGCGGCTTGGTCAGGAACGCGAAAATCTGGTTGGCGAACGCGAAGGAGAGCGCAAAGCAGAGGCCGAAGGACAGCAGCGACCAGATCAACCGGGTGCGCAGCTCCAGCAGATGCTCCATCAGGGGCGCCTTGGTGGCGTCCAGCGCCGCTTCGTCTTCCGGGGTCGGCGTGATCACGGCGCGTGACCGGGGAGCGGCGCGGGCTCGACGGACGCAGGCGCGGCGGCATGGTCCGTGACTTCGATTTCGCCGCTGCGCGGTTCGATGGCGCCTTCGACCGGCGCGCTGACTTCGGCAGCAGCCTGACCGGCACCGTCCGTCACATCGGCAACGGAATTGTTGACCGTGCTGGTGGCGTCATTCATCGCGCCCATCATGTCCGACACGGGATTGTTCTTCTTCAGATCTTCGATTTCCTTGCGCAGCTCGTCCAGTTCGGTCTGGCGCGCCATTTCATCGAAGCTCTTGCGGAACTCGTTGGCCATGGCGCGGGCCTTGCCCGCCCACTTGCCCGCCATGTGCATCATGCGCGGCAATTCCTTCGGCCCCACCACGACGAGCGCGACGACGAGCAGGATGAGGATATGGCTCCAGCTGAACAGGTCGAACATGGAAAGTTACCGGACCGCCGTTCAGACGGTGGTCTTGTCCTTGTTGGTGTCCTCGGCGTTGATCACCTTGGGATCGTCCTTTTCGGACAGCCCCTTCTTGAAGCTGTTGATGCCCTTGCCGAAGTCGCCCATCAGGTCGGAAACCTTGCCGCGGCCGCCGAACAGAACCAGCGCCACTGCGCCCAGGATCAGCCAGTGCCAGATGCCGAATGTACCCATGAGACTTCTCCTAAACCCTTGAAATGCTGAACATTTGTCTGCGCCTCCCGCCCATGGGCGCCAGCCTTGCCCCCTTTAAAGCGCCTTTGGGGGCCAAGGCGCAAGGTCAGGCTAAAAAAGCGGTTATCAGCCGACCAGGATTTCACCTTTGCGGCCAAGGGCATCCGCCAGTTCGCCCAGCCTTTTCTGCACCGGTTCCCCGGCAATGGCCTCGCGGCGGGTAGGCACTTCCAGGATGACCTTGGACGGGGTCATGCGCAGGCGGTAGTTCGACAGTTCCCCCGCCGCGCTGGCCGACAGCGAAAAGGCGAAGCGCCAGGCCAGGCCCAGCACCAAAGCGCGCTTTTCATCTTCCTTTTCCAAGAGGCCCGACAGCGCCATGCCCTGGGGCACGTCCTCGTCGCCGGAATAGCGGTGGAACACCGAGGCCGCGATCAACGCGCGGGCCCTGTGGCTGGCGCCGGCGAACGGCGCGGTCAGCACCTGGCCGAAGGCGCCCAGAGCGCGATCATCGGGATGACGCCGCCACGCCACATCGGAGAAAAGAGCGCTGGCTTCGCGGATGCGGGCATCCTGCTGGCTGTCGCCGTCGAACAGCGGCGCGGTCCAGCTCAGCATCTCATGGGCATGCACCGGTACGCGCGCGGCGCGGGCATTGGCAGCGCGGGCAAATTCCACCAGCGGATCCTTGCCGCGCTCATCCGACGACAGCCCGGCATAGAGCAACCCTTCGCGCAGGCCATAAGCGGAGATCACCACATCCTTGATGTCGCCGGCTTCCAGCAGCCGCTCCAGCACCACCGCACCATAAGGCAGGCTTTCCGCACGGCGCTTGGAGACAACCTTGATCTTGCGCACGCTGTCCTTCGACAGGCCGGCCAGCAGCCGGCACAGCCGCAGCGCCCGGCCACGCGGGATGGTGTAATGCTGCAGGACATGGAGCGGATAATTATGCTCCTCCATGTCCACGCGCGCGAAGCTGCGCCAGATGCCGCCCACCGCATACAGCGCCGGCGCCGACAGCCCGGGAATGGTCTTCAGGCCCCTGTCGACGATGTCGCGCGCCTTGTCGGGATCGCCCTTGCTCTGGTCCATCAGCCGCAAGGGCCCGAACGGCAGGGTATAGGCATTGCCGGTCTTGCCGCCCTTCACCGAAACCATGTCGAGGCTGCCGCCGCCCAGGTCGGCCGCCAGTCCGTCGGCATCGGGAATGCCCGCCACCACGCCTTCGGCGGCGATGCGCGCTTCGTCTTCGCCCGCCAGGATGCGGATCGGCCGGCCCCAGGCGGTTTCGGCGCGGCGGATGAATTCGGCGCCGTTGCTGGCGTCGCGCGCCGCCGCGGTGGCAACGGCATCGCGAATTTCCACGTTCAAGCCGTCGGCGATCAGGCGAAAACGCGCCAGCGCCTCCAGCGCTGCGGCACAGCCTTCGGCATGCAGGCGGCCGCTGGTGACCATGTCCCGGCCGATGGCGCAGATGGATTTTTCATTCTGCAGGGTGGCCGCCACCCTGTTCTGCGCCTCATACACGACCAGACGCACCGAATTGGAGCCGATGTCGACAATCGCGACAGGCCCGCCCGCTTTTGCCATGGCCTATTTCCGGCGCGAGGCCGGATTCTGCATCTTGAGCGCGCGACCGCGGCCCGAAAGCGACGGGTTGGTCATGAAGTAGGTGTGCGCGGAGAAAGCATCGCCGTCCTCGGAGTGAGAATCACGGACATAATGCCCGTCCGGCTCCATATACCAGCTTTGCGCCTGGTCTTTCAGCTGCGCCACCATGATCTGGTCAAGGACTTGTTGATGGACCGTGGGGTTTTCGACCGGAACCAGCGTTTCCACCCGGCGGTCCAGGTTGCGCGGCATCCAGTCGGCCGAGGAGATGTAAACCTTGGCGTCCTTATGGGGCAGTTCATGGCCGTTGCCGAAACAGATGATCCGGCCATGCTCCAGGAAACGGCCGACGATGGACTTGACCCGGATATTCTCCGACAGACCCGGCACGCCCGGGCGCAGGCAGCAGATGCCGCGCACGATCAGCTCGATCTTCACGCCGGCCTGGCTGGCGCGGTACAGGCCGTCGATCATGCCGGGGTCCACCAGACTGTTGAGCTTGACCCAAATGCAGGCGGGTTTGCCGGCCCTGGCATTCATGATCTCCTGCTGGATGCCCTCGATCAGCCGCCCGCGCAGGGTGAGCGGCGACATGGCCAGCTTTTCCAGGCTTGTGGGCTCGGCATAGCCGGTGATGAAATTGAACAATTGCGCCGCATCGCGCCCCAGCGCCGGATCGGCACTGAACAGCGACAGGTCGGTGTAAATCTTGGCGGTGTTGGGGTGATAATTGCCGGTGCCGAAATGGCAATAGGTGGCAAGCTG
>CANBZE010000267.1 GCA_947373775.1 Alphaproteobacteria bacterium | reverse complement strand
ACCCCACAGGCGGCTAAGTAACCGGTTGGTTCTTTTTCGCGTTGACTCCCCGCCCGTCACGGCCAAAGCTGGGGGAAAGCCGGTTGGGGGTTAAGACCATGCTGAAGTCCGCGAAAATCCGGGTCATGGCGATTGCCGCGCTGGCGATGACGCCCGGCATGGCGTCGGGGCAGACCAACGGCATCGCCTCACCCCTGCAGCATGTCTCCCCCACCGGGGCGGTGACCATTCCCCAGGCCGAAGTTCCCAGCGTCGGGGCCCTGGGTCCGGTGCAGCCGCACTGGGTGTTCGTCAATCGCGGCAACGGCCAGGACGGCACCCGCATCTTCGACGGCGACACCGGCAAGATGAAGGGCATGGTCAACATGTATGGCCAGGACAGCTTCTCCTTCGATCCGCTGGGCAAGAATTTCTATGTCGCCCAGACCCTGTGGTCGAAGGTGGACCGCGGCACCCGCCAGGACATGCTGCTGGCCTATGACGTGACCACCCTGAAACTGACATCGGAAATCGCCATTCCCGGCCGCATGCTGATCGGCAACCGCACCCATAACCTGGTGATCACCGCTGACGGAAAAAAGGCGCTGGTCTACAACATGCAGCCGTCCTCGTCGGTCAATGTGGTGGACCTGGACAAGGGTACTTTCGATTCCAAGATCGAGCTGCCCGGCTGCGCCACCATGTTCACCAACATCCAGAACGGCTTCTCGGCGCTGTGCTCCAACGGCACCCTGGCCACGGTGGCGATGGATGGCGCCAAGCCGGCGATCACCCGTTCGGCACCCTTCTTCAATGCCACCGAAGATCCGATCTTCGATACCTCGATCATCGATCCCAGGGCCGGCAAGGCGACGTTGCTCAGCTATTCAGGCCTCATCACGCCCGTGACGTTGGGCCCGGCGCCCAAGATCGGCGCCTCCTGGTCGCTGCAGCAGGCCGCCTTCATGCGCAAGGGCGCCTATTCGGCCATGGATGTGAACTGGATGCCGGGCGGGCGCCAGCCCATCGCCGTGCATCACGCCACCGGCCGCATCTATGTGTTGATGCACATGGGCGAATATTGGAGCGAGTATGAGCCGGCCGCCGAAATCTGGGTGCTGGACGGCAATACCCACAAGCTGATCGGCCGCCATGCCCTGGGCGATCTGAAAGACAAGTTCGTCAACATTGCCGTCAGCCAGGATTCCGATCCGCAGGTCTATGCCAGCGACGGCAGCGGCAACACGTATGTGCTGGACGCCCAGACCCTGGAAAAGAAGCGCAGCATGGACAATTCCGGCGGCGGCATCCTCTACACGGTGCAGCCCTGATGGACGCAATCGGCCACGATCTCTGGGCCGTCCTGTCCGTCGCCGGGCGGGTGTGCGTCGGCTCGGTGTTCGTGCTGGCCGGCGTTCAGAAAGCGCAGCATTGGAAGCTGCTTTCGGGCGTAATTTCCAACTACCGCTTGTTGCCGCGCTTCGCTGTGCCGCCGGTTGCCGCGCTGTTGCCGCCCGTGGAAGTGATTCTGGGCCTGGCCTTGTTGTCGGCGCTGGCAATGCCCTGGGCGCAGGTTGCGGTGATGGCGTTGCTGCTCCTGTTCGCCGGTGCCATGGCGATCAATATCCGGCGCGGCCGCGCCCATATTGATTGCGGCTGCGGCCAGTCGTTCCTGAAACAGCCGTTGCGCTGGAGTCTGGTGGCGCGAAACGGCGCGTTGGCGCTGCTGTTGCTGCCGTCGCTTTCGACACCTGCCTTGCCCATGTCTCTGGAGCTGAGCGGCGTCGCAGGCGGACTTGCCTTCTTCCTGCTTACTCTTGTGCTGAACACGCTGTCCGCGCTCCCGCCCGTGGAAGTGCGCCGCCACCGTTTTGCCTGAAAAGGACCTGCCATGCTGACCGTCCTGATCGTTTCGCAAATCATCTCCTGGATCGTGATCCTGGGGCTGGGGATCGCGCTTCTTGCGCTGGCGCGTCAGGTCGGCGTGCTGCACGTTCGTGTTGCGCCCGCCGGCGCGCTGCTGACCGGCAAGGGCCCGGTGGTGGGCGAGGCCGCGCCTGTGCTGGATGCGCTGACCATGGAAGGCGCGCCCATCGCCATCGGCAAGGCTTTGCCCGCGGGCAGCATGCAGCTTCTGCTGTTCGTGTCGCCGTCCTGCCCGCTGTGCAAGGACCTGATCCCCATCGCGAAGAATTTCGCCCGCCGCGAAAAGCTGGACATCGTTTTTGTCGGCGATGACGAGGCGGAAGAACAGCGCGCCATGATCGCGCGGCTGGAGATGCAGGGGCTTCCCTTCATCAACGGTCCCATCGTGGGCCGTACCTTCCATGTCGACCGGCTGCCGCATGCGGTGCTGATCGGCGATGACGGCACGGTTCTGTCCAAGGGACTGGTCAACAGCCGCGAGCATCTGGAAAGCCTGGTCACCGCCCACGAATTGGGCGTGGTCTCGGTGCAGGATTACCTGTCCCATTCCAAGCCCCATTCCCACACCAAGGTGGCCTAGCCATGAGAACAATCAGCATCGACAGGATCGGCGAAAAGCTGGTGCGGCGCCTGGCGGGACATACCTCGCGGCGCGGGCTGCTCTCGCGCGTGGGTCTTGCTTTGGCGGCGGCGCCGCTGTTTCCGGTGTTGCCGGTCAGCCGCGCCAATGCGCAGGGCAAGCCGGACCGCGGCGACCGGGCGCGCACCCATTTCACCATGAATTCGCAGAGCAAGGACGACACCAAGTGCGATTACTGGCGTTATTGCGGCGTCGACGGCAATCTGTGCTCTTGCTGCGGCGGCGGTCCGCACACCTGTCCCGCAGGTGCCACGGCATCGACCACGTCCTGGGTCGGCACCTGTATGAATCCTGACGACAACAAGACCTACCTGATCGCCTATCGCGATTGCTGCGGCAAGCCGGGCTGCGGCCAGTGCCATTGCGACAACCAGGATCGCGATACCCAGCTCTACGTGCCCCAGACCAACAACGACATCATCTGGTGCTTCGGCCTGGACAACATGCAGTACCATTGCTCCACCGCCGCGCTGGTCGGCGCCGTGCAGTGATGCGTGTGACTTTGGCCGCCGCGTTGCTGGCGGCGACGCCCGCGCTCGCGGATGGCGCCGCGGTGTTCGATGCCAATTGTGCGTTTTGCCATCAGGCCGGCGGTGTCGGCGTGCCCGGCCAGTTTCCGCGCCTCGCCGGGCGGGCGGGCGCCATCGCCGCCAAGTCCGCCGGCAAAGCCTTCCTGCCCAAGGTCGTGCTGAACGGCATCAGCGGCCGCATCATGGTGGATGGCGAGCAGATCCTGGGCATCATGCCGGCGCTGGATACGCTGTCGGATGACGACATCGCGGCCGTGCTGACCTATGTCACGGGCCTGGATCACAAGCAGGTCGCTTACACCGCCGCCGAGATCAAGGCGGCGCGGGCACAGCCAAAAGTTTCGCCCACCGACATGGCGGCCCAGCATACGGCGCTTGCCGCCAGGAAGATCGTGCCGTGAGACCAGCGGTAGCCGCCGCCGTGTTTCTTGCCGCATCCGCAGCCAACGCGGCGCCGCTGCTGCCCGAACTCAAAGGCTTGCCGGAACTGACCTCGCCCCAGTCCGACTATGTCGAGCATTGCAGCGGCTGCCACGGCATGCAGGGCAATTCCGCGCCGGCCGAGATTCCGGTGCTGCGCGACCGGGTGGGTTACTTCATGTGCACGCCGCAGGGGCGCGATTACCTGATCCGCCTTCCCAATGTCGCCTATTCCGCCATCACCGATAACCAGGAACTGGCGGACATGATGAACTTTGTGGTGTTCGGGCTGGGCGGCAAAAGCGCCCCCAAAAGCGCCCGGCCTTTCACCGCTTCGGAAGTGGCTCGCTTAAGGACCAAGGCGCTGGCGACCGAATCCCTGATCGCGGCGCGCGCCGATGTGGTGAGCAAACTGGGCGGCGGCTGCGCGGTGCCCGAAAGCATGCAATTCTTCTATGACGGCCAGGAACGGGCCGCGCGCTGATTGGACGACTTTTTGAAATGGGAAGTGGGCATGATCGGTAAAAGACAATTTTTGACTGGCTTGGGCGTGATGGTGAC
>CANBZE010000266.1 GCA_947373775.1 Alphaproteobacteria bacterium | reverse complement strand
GGCCGCGATACGCACGCCACGGGGCAGAATGGCGGCTTCGTCCAGCGCCAGCGCGTCATCGGAAATGATTTCCAGCTTGCCAGGATAGGCGGCCGCGATCTGTTCCAGCGCCGGCAGGCAGCGCGCGTCGCGCTCCACCGCGATAACTTTGTCCGCACCTTCGCCCAGCAGCGCGCGGGTCAATCCGCCGGGACCGGGACCGACTTCATAGAAGGTGCCGCCATTTGCCGCGCCCGCCGCGCGTGCGATCTTGGCGGTGAGATTGAGATCGAACAGGAAATTCTGGCCCAGCGATCTCTTGGGCGCCAGATTGTGAAGCGCAATGACTTCTCGCAGTGGGGGCAATCCGTCAGACATAGCGCTTGGTACTTTTGTTTTTCTGGATCGCGCCGAGTGGGCGCGAAGGCGCCCTTTGAATAAATAGCGCGCGTTCGCGCGCGGGCGCTGTCGCTACGCTACGCTGGGCGGTCGCTCCCGGCGCCGCGATCACCTCGCGCAAGGGCGGAAGCTTATCGATTGCGGGCATCGGCCATATCCGCAGCCATCTTCACCGCCGCGATCATGCTGCGGGCATCGGCCTTGCCCTGTCCGGCGATATCCAGCGCGGTGCCGTGATCGGGCGAGGTCCGCACGATGGGCAGGCCCAGGGTGACGTTGACCCCATCCCAGAAGCTCAGGGTCTTGATCGGAATCAGCGCCTGGTCGTGATACATGCACAGCGCCGCGTCATAACTTTTGCGCGCTTCGGCGTGAAACAGCGTGTCGGCGGACAGCGGGCCCCTCACAGCAAAGCCCCGCGCCTTCAGTGCCGCGATCGCGGGCGCGATGACGCCTGCGTCTTCGCCGCCCAGCACGCCATCTTCCCCGGCATGAGGATTGAGCCCCGCCACCGCCAGGCGCGGGTTCAAAATGCCGAAATCGCGTCGCAGCGCGGTCAGGATGATTTCGCCGGTGTCGAACACCGATTGCTTGGTGATGGCCCTTGCCACGTCGGCCACCGGCATGTGGATGGTCAGTGGCACCACCCGCAGCGTGTCGCTGGCCAGCATCATCACAGCGCGGCGCGCGCCGGTGAGGTGGGCAAGGAATTCGGTATGGCCCGGAAAGGCGAATCCCGCCGCATTCAGCACCGATTTATGGATGGGGGCGGTGACCAGGGCCGCAGCCTCGCCGTCCAGGCAGGCCTTCACCGCGATCTCGATGGCTTCGGTGACGCACGCCGCATTGGCGGGATCGGGTTTTCCGGGAACCGCAGAAACCTTCGAATTGGTTGGGATCAACGCATCCCTGGCCGAGGCGAACACGGCCGCATCACCCACCAGCTTCAGGGGGTGCGACCCCACCTTGCCGCCGAAATGATGGAACGCCGCAAGGGCAACCTCCGGCCCTATGCCGGATGGCTCGCCCATGGTGATGAGGATCGGTGCGTCTGTTTTACCGGATGAGGGCATCGGGCTTGCTGTCGTCGCGCACCTGGATGTTGGCGTCGCGCTTCAGGTCGCGCAGATAGCGCCGCGCCAGGGCGGCAATCTGGTTCTGGAACAGCTGGTCTTCCACCTGCTGGCGGGAGGGCATGACATAGGCGGTCTTGACCTCGATGCGCTTGTCGCAGCGCCCGATCAGCTCGATGCCGGCTTCGTCCTGGAACGGCATGGCCGCTTCGCCCGGCTTGGAATTTTTCAGCGCTTCCTGGATCTGCGGGCTGAGGTCGGACAGCTTGGCGTCGCCCAGCTCCATATAGACGCTGCCATTCATCTTGCCGTGCAGTTCGTCCAGCTGCTTGCAGTTCTGGTAATGCTGCTGGATCTGCACCGCCACCTTCATGACTTCTTCGACCTGCGGCTTGGGCGCGCGCGGGTCGATCGGCAGCAGCAGGCGCGCCAGCGGCAAGGTACCGGCCGGCCCGGTGGGACCGGTGGGCGCGTCGGAAATCTTGGTGCCCAGCGGTTCCTGGCGTTCGCGCAGGCCCAGCACGTAATAGCCGCCGGTGGAACGGACCGGCTCGCTGATCGAGCCCACGTCCATCTTGGCCAGCACAGTGTTCAGTTCCGGCGCCAGCTGGCCTTCATTGATCCAGCCCATGTCGCCGCCTGTCGCCGCGGTGGGATGCTGGCTGAACTGGCGGGCCACGACCGGGAAGGGCGCGCCCTGATGCAGCTGCTTTTCGACTTCCTCGCCGTCCTTCTTGACCTTGGCGTCCTGCTCGGGATTGTCGACGGGAAGGAAAATCTCCATCACGTGATAGTGCGGCTTGTTGGCGCCATCGGCATAGCGCGCCATTTCCACGGCCACCATTTCGTCGGTGACGTTCACCCGGTCGCCATACTCGTCCTGTACCGTCTTCTGCCAGGCGATAGACGCGGTGATCTGGGCGCGCAGCGCTTCCTCGCTGGCGCCGGCATTGATCAGGTTCTGGCGCAGCTGCTCGATGGTGAAACGATATTCCTGCATCATGGCGTTGAGGCGCCTGTCGACTTCGACGGGGCTGACGGTGATCTTCTTTTTCACCGCTTCCTGCAACTGGACCTTCTCGGCCTGCAGCTGTTCCAGGATCTGGCCGCGCATGCGGGTCTTCTGCTCTGCCGTCAGCTGCGCCTGGTTGAAGCCGTTCAGCGCCAGGTACAATGAAACGCGTTGACGCAGTTCGAAGTCCGAAATGGATTCGTCATTGACGGTGGCGACGATGGAATCGGAATCGGCGGCAGCCTTTTCCGCGGCCGCGTCGATCACGGCGGCATTGTTGTTCTTGGCTTCCTGCACCACGGGATCGCCATTGGTGTCCCGGGGGGCGTCGGGCTTGTCCGTGCCATCGGCCGCCGTGGCGGTGGGCGCGTTGGCGGTGGGCGGTGCGTCCGCGCTGGGCGGGGTGTCGCCGGCCGGCTTGACGGCGGCTCCCACGGCAGGCGCGATGGCGCCTTCCGGCGCGGCGGCCCGCCTGGAGGCGGCAAGCTTGATCGTGGGCTGGGTTTGTGTATGGGCCTTTGACGGCAGCGGCGCCACGGCCGGAACCGGCTTGAAACCGGAATCCTGGGCCAGCGACGCGACGCATCCGCCAGCCAGTACGGCAGCGCCCAGCAAAAGGGTGGTGGCAATTCTCATCGTCTGATCTTTGGCCGCAAAAGTGGGATCGTAAAGGCGCTCCGCGTCTGTACGCTGACGCTGTCAGACCCCTAACCTGCTGCTAAAATACGGAAAATCCCGCCGCAATCAAGGAAAACTGAGCAGTTGCGAAAACCCCTAGCGGAAGGCGGCTTTTAGAGGCGTGTCTAGGGGTGAGTCAGGGCGAAAACATCCCGCGGGAACAGGGAGAAGGGCTGGATCGCACTGTCCCCGGTCTTCAGGCTGAAGCGCAGAATCACCGAGGTGGAGGGCGGCACGCCCAGGATCAGGTCCGAAGTGTATTTGCGCCGGTAGGCCAGCGAAATGGCCAGGCATTCGTCCTCATAGCCCAGGCCATATTCGGTGTTCAGGAACTGGGCATTGCTGAGGTCGCGCTGGGCGGCCACGAACACCTGCCAGTTGCGCCACACATTCACGTCGGCCTGGGCGTTCACTTCTTCGCGGCTGGGCAGGCCCAGAGCGGTGACCTGAGGTGGCAGGTTCACGTAGCTGACTTGCAGCGAGGAGCGGGCATAGCTTCCGGTTACATAAACTTCATGCCGCCGCACCGTGCCGTTGCCGCGGTCCACGTCCCAGCGGTCGGTGATGTCCAGATGCGGGAACTTGACCGAAAAGCTGCCCACCAGGTCGGACGAGGTGCCGCTGTTGCCCGAGAAGGAGGCGAATAGCGGATCGCGCTTCAACCGATAGGTCTGGCCGACCTGGGCCTCGACCTTGCCGCCGGGAAACAGCGCTTCGGCCATGGCGCCGACATTGGCGCGCGGGCCGCTTTCGATCAGGTCGTAGCCGGGCACCTGGTTGAAGCTGAAGACATTGTTGTCGTCGAATTCGAAGGCCTGGGAGTCCTCGATGCGCAAGCCCCGCGGATTGCCGCCATAGGGCTGGGCGATGAACTGGGCGATGGGCTGCACGATATAGGAATGGCCCGGCGTGGCCCCTTCGGCGACAAAGGGCCAGCGCCAGTCCAGCGCGGCAT
>CANBZE010000265.1 GCA_947373775.1 Alphaproteobacteria bacterium | reverse complement strand
CAGCATAGGCGATGGCCGACAGGATGGTGGCGCCTGCGCAGATCCACGCCGCCGCCTGCATCAGGCGCGGCGCATCCAGATCGAAGGTCAGAAGGATCAATGCGGCCAGGATATAGAGAACCTGGAACACGGTGGAGAGCTTGCCCAGGAACAACGGTTGGGTCCTGACCGGCAGGCCCAGCAGCTTGATCATCAGCCAGCCGGCGGCGATGGCAAAATCGCGCGACACCACCAGCACCAAGAGCCAGGGCGGCACCACGCCGACGGCGCACAGTGCGATCAGGCACAGCAGCATCAGAAGCTTGTCGGCGGCCGGGTCCAGCCAGGCGCCGAAGTCCGAGGTCACGCCCCAACGCCGGGCGATGAAACCGTCCAGCCCGTCGGAGGCTCCCGCCGCGGCGAACACCAACAGCGCGGCGGTGTCGTGATTGCTGTGAATCAACCAAGCCGCCAACGGCGCGGCCAGCAGCCGCAATGCCGAAAGCAGGTTCGGCACATAACGGATCATTGTGATTTGGCGAGCATCCATTGCCCGCCGCGGTTGGTCAGAGTCAGCCCCGCAGCACCCACAGCCTCACGCAATTGTTCGACACCGCCCATGTAGCCCAGGTTGATGCGGGCATAGTTCATGTCCATCGCCGTAACGGTCACGCCGGTGACATTGCCGACGCCGGACAGCGCCGTCTGGATCTCGCCCCATTGTTCCAGGCTGGCGATGCGCACATCGGCGGTCAATTTTCCGCGCTGGCTGAAGTCGATGGCGCTGCGCGTCTTCCACAAATCTTCCATGGCGCGCACCGCCGCCTGCGCCGCCGCCGGATAGGTGGTGCCCACCGTCTGCAGCATGGGCACGTCCACGCTGGCCTTGGCCGGCTGTTCGCCCGCGCCCAGGCGGCGGATATTCACCGTCATCTTGCCATTGGCATAGAGTGCCTGCACCAGCCCGACCTCGCTGACATGGTTCTTGATCGCCACGGCCGAAACGTCGTTCCAGGTGGCCGCATCGAAATTCAGCGCCGCCAGCGATGTATCATCCTCGGGGGCCGACACGGTGAAGGGCACCAGTGAATCCCGGAAGGCCGGCGCCTGCAGCGCCGCGGCCCAGGGGCCATGGCTGACATTGGGCGACATGGGGATCACCAGGATGCGGCGCACCGGCGCCTGGGAATAGGCGATCTGGGCCGCGCGCAGGGTGCGCACCACGGCATCGGGATTGAACATGTAAGTGACGTCGGCGACATAGCGGGTGGTGGAGCGCCGCTCATTGGCGACGGTGAAACCGCGCGCCATGCGCACCAGGGTCTGAGCATCCAGCGCCGGCTGCTTGGTCCAATCGGCCTGGCGGGTCAGGCGGCGAAACAGAATCTGGAATGCCCGGCCGCGCCCCTGGGCGATGGCGGCATTGAACGCCTCGGTGGTGGAGGCGGCGCCCGCGTCCACATGGACACCGGAAACCGTATAGAGCGCGTCTTGGGCGAAAGCGGGGGCCGCCAGCAGAAGGGCGGCGGCAAAGAAGAAGAGTGCGCGAACGGTCATGGACAGCCTGTCTTGAGCGCCGCGACTATACCGGCCGAAGATGACCGGCGAAAGGCACCTAAACGCATGCCAAAACAGGAAAAATTCGGGTCCTGTGAGCAGCCGTCCCGCCCGCCTTGCACCTGCCCCACCCTGCCCTTAAACGAAAGCCATGCCAGCTGATCATTCAGGGGCCGAAAAAGGCCTGACCTATAAAGACGCCGGTGTGGACATCGACGCCGGCGAGGCGCTGGTCGACCGCATCGGTCCGGCCGCCAAATCCACTCGCCGCCGCGGCGCCGATGCCGACCTAGGCGGTTTCGGCGGGTTGTTCGACCTGAAAGCGGCGGGGTTCAAGGATCCCATCCTGGTATCGGGCACCGACGGGGTCGGCACCAAGCTGAAACTGGCGATCGACACCAAACGTTTTGAGAATATCGGCCAGGACCTGGTCGCCATGTGCGTCAACGACATCGTGGTGCAGGGCGCCGAGCCGCTTTTCTTTTTGGATTATTACGCCACCGGCAAGCTGGACGTGGAGGCCGCCGCGGTAACGGTGGAAGGCATCGCGCGGGCCTGCAAGGAATCGGGCTGCGCCCTGGTCGGCGGCGAGACTGCCGAGATGCCCGGCCTGTACGCCAGGGGCGATTTCGACCTGGCCGGCTTCACGGTTGGCGCGGTGGAACGCGGCGACATTTTGCCCAAACTCGATGCGATGAAGGCCGGCGACGTGTTGATCGGCGTGGCGTCTTCGGGCGTGCATTCCAACGGCTATTCTCTGGTGCGCAAGGTGGTGGAGAAATCCGGCCTGGCATTGAGCGATGCCGCGCCATTCGCCGCGAATAAGAGTTTGGGCGAAGCGTTGCTGACTCCCACACGGCTCTATGTGCGCGCGGCCCTCGCCGCCACGAAGACCGGCGGCGTGAAGGGCCTGGCCCACATCACCGGCGGCGGCATCACCGACAATCTGCCGCGTTGCCTGCCCGAAGGGCTGGACGGCGAAGTGGATCTGGGCGCCATCACCGTGCTGCCGGTTTTCCAATGGCTGGCCAAAGAGGCGAGCATCGCGCAAGCCGAGATGCTGCGCACGTTCAATTGCGGCATCGGCATGGTGGCGGTGGCGGATGAGAAGGATGCCGACGCGGTGATCACGGCGTTCCAGCAGAATGGCGACATGGCCGCGCGCATCGGCAAGCTGGTGGCCGGCGCCGGCGAGGCCAAAGTGGTCTATCGCGGGGCGCTGAAACTTTGAAGCGCGTTGCCGTCCTTATTTCCGGGCGCGGCAGCAACCTCTCCGCCCTGATTGCGGCGCAGGGCGACAGCTATAAGATCGTGCTGGTGATTTCCAATGTCGAAGGGGCGGCCGGGCTGGAGAAAGCGCAGACCGCCGGCATCGTCACGCAGGTTATTCCGCACAACGGCAAGACCCGCGAAGCCTTCGACGGCGAGATGGATGTGGCGCTGCGCGCAGTCCAGCCCGATATCGTGGTGTTGGCCGGCTTCATGCGCATCCTGTCGGACGGTTTTGTGCGCGGCTGGGAAGGCAAGCTGATCAACATCCATCCCTCCCTGCTGCCCGCTTACAAGGGCACCAAGGTGCATGAGCGGGTGATTGAGGCGAAGGAAGCCTTGTCGGGCGCATCCGTGCATTTCGTGGTGCCGGAACTGGATGCCGGGCCGGTGATCGCACAGGCGACCGTGCCCGTTCATCCCGATGACACGCCGCAGATGCTGGCGGACCGGGTGCTGGCGGTGGAGCTAAAACTATATCCCGAAGCGTTGAAGCTGCTGGCCGCGGACAAAGTGGCGCTGAAAAGCGGGCTCGCCGTCTTCACAGCGTGATGGTGTAATTTTTCTCGCGATAGCGCTTTTCCAGCCACCAGACGAAGGGCGGCACGAAATTGCACGGGCCCACCGCGCCATATGTTCCCACCGACACGAATGTGCAGAAGCGCGGACCTTCCGGCGGCGGCGGCACGGTGCGGTAGAGCGTATAGGTCGTGGTTTTGATAACGTCGCCGGGCAAGATGTCGCGCCAGGAAACGCCAAAACCGCACAACATATAAAGCGAGAAGAACAGCAGGACGCCCTGGACCACCTTATGGCCATGCTCGGTAATCACAGCGCGATCGCTTCCGACATTTCCCACAGCCGCTTCGCGTCGGCGTCATTGCGCGCTTCCGCCGTCGGCGTGGTGGGCTTGCATTCAAAGAAATATTCCCCCGTCACGCCGGCGACCTCCGGCGAAGACGCCAGGTAGATGATGGTCTTGGCACCCTCTTCCGGCGAGATGGCGCCGATCGGCTTGGCCACTTTCAGCACCGTGCGCATCAGCCCGCCCGAATTGTCGCCAAAGCGGGTGGCGACAAAACCCGGATGCAGGGCATTGGCGGTCACGCCTAGCGGCGTGCGCCGCGCCAGTTCGCGGTTGAACAGGATATTGGCCAGCTTGGACTTGGAATAGACCGGAAAGCCGACATAGCCGCGGGTGGATTGCAGGTCGTCGAATTTCAGCTTGGCGCCGCGATGGGCGTTGGACGCCACCGTGACGATGCGCGCGCCCGGCTTCAGCCTGGGCAGCAGGATGTTGGTGATGACGAAATAGCC
>CANBZE010000264.1 GCA_947373775.1 Alphaproteobacteria bacterium | reverse complement strand
GGTCGTGATCATGCCCGTCATGGTCATGGTCATGATCGTGGTCGTGGTCGTGATCATGGCCCGCGCTGCCGTCCGCCAGCGCAGCGACGAACGCCTTGATCTGGCTTTCGGGAATGGCGCCCATGAAGCCGTCCACCGGCTGGCCGTTCTTGAAGGCATAGACGGTGGGAATGGACTGGATGCGCAACTGCTGGGCGATCTCCGGATTCTCGTCGATATTGACCTTGACCAGCTTGACCGCGCCCGCCGCCGCATCCACCGCCGCTTCCAGCGCGGGCCCCAGCGTCTTGCAGGGGCCGCACCAGGGCGCCCAGAAATCCACGATCACCGGGACGCTGCGGCTTTGCTCCAGCACATCGGCGGCGAAGGTGGCGAGGCCCGAATCCTTGATATGGGGACTGGTGCCGCTCGCCGCGTTCTGGGCGGGCTGGGAGGTGACGGGACGTCCGCCGGGGCCGATCAATGCCATGTCGTGAATTTCCGAGAGTTTCCTCAGCGGAAGATGGTCATTCCGAACGGGAAAGAAAAGACCGCCTCCCCCGCGCGCGCGGCAGCGCGCAGGCGGGGGAGGTGGCCGGAGCACCGATCAGGTGCGAAGGCCGGAGGGGGCGCTTTTGGAGACCCGCCTCTGCCAGGCCCACAGGGCCGGTGTGACGCCCAGTTCCATGATCAGGGGGAAAATGACCGAAAGCCCAAAGGCGCCCAGGCGGGCCGCCGTGAAGGCCCGGGCCAGCCCGCCCGCCACCACGATGGCGGTGAGCAGGCTGAAAGCTCTGGTTTCCCGCTCGATGCTCGGGATCAGGGACCAGAAGCTCAGGCCCAGCCCCAGCAGCAGTCCGCTGAGATAGGCGGCATGGGTGAAGGCATGCGGCGGCCCGCTCAACGACAGCAATTCGGGGCGCAGCGCCCCCAGCGCGCCGGCCGACACCGGCACAAGACCGGCTATCGCCACGGCGATTTGGAGGAAGCGCCTGCTGTTCATGCCAGCAGCATACGCAGAGCGGAGGCGAACGGACTAGGGAACGAGCTTGGCGATCCAGTTGGGCAGGGCGAACGCCGCGGCGTGAATGGCCGGGTTGTAATAGTCGCAAGCCAGCTTGGTCTTCTTGTAGGCCTTGGCCGCCTTCTTGATGCCCTTTTCGGTGCCCAGCGCCTTGCCGCCCTTGGTCGCCCAGCTCAGCGCCATGAAGCCGCCGATATAAGTCGGCACCACGCTGAGATAGAGGCCGGACTTGGGGAAGAAGCGCGCCAGTTCCTGCAGCGCCTCGGTGATCTCCCAGGGCTGGTAGAAAGGCACGCCGGTCTGGAAGGTGGCATAGCCGCCGGGCTTCAGGGCGCCCTTTACGCGGTCATAGAAGGTTTCGCCGAACAGCGCCTTGCCGGGGCCCACCGGATCGGGACGGTCGGCGATGATCAGGTCGAAGCGGTTCTTGCTGGATTTGCGGCCCAGATATTCAAACGCGTCGGCCACTTCCACCGTCATGCGCTTGTCCTTGAAGGCCTTGGCGTTGATCGAGCCGAACAGCTTCTTGCACAGGCGGATGACGTCGCCGTCGATGTCCACCAGCACGACCTCTTTGACGTTTTTGTGCTTGAGGGCCTCGTCGGCGATGGACAGGTCGCCCCCGCCCACGATCATCACCCGTTCGACCTTGCCGTGTTCCAGCATGGGCAGGTGGGTCAGCATGTCGGCATAGGCGCTCTCGTCCCGGCTGGTGATCTGGACGATGTCGTCCAGGGTCATCACCCGGCCGTTGGCCACGGTGTCGAAGATGCGGATGTGCTGGAACTTGCTCTTCTCGTCCGCCAGCACCTTGGTGATCTCCATGGACTGGGCGTAACCCTTGTGGAGACGCTCCACCTGGAGTGAGTCGGAGGCCTTCTGGCTCCTGGTTTTGGTCGGCTGGGGCTGGGGACGGGCCATAACGTTTCCTTAAGAGATGTGACAGCGCCACGCCGTATAGGGCTGCTTCGCGGCGCTGTCTACCGCGCGTCTGCGCGGTGCCGGGTGCGCGGTTTGAAGCCCATTTCATCGGACTTTCCGGCGCTGCCTGGCCGGCTGTCACACGGCGGTTTTGGCGATGCTCAGCGCCACTGCCAGCGTGGCCCCAAAAGGGCTCTGCGGAAAAAAATTCGCCGCGGGGGAAATTTCTTCTTGCATGGGGGGTGCGTTGGCCCTATTTCGAACTCGACCCGGCGAGAAAAAAAGCCGGACAAAGCGGCATACGGGTGACCCCGTCTGCCGCTTTCTTCTTTAGGCGCGTCCGGAAGTCCACAAGGCCAAGGCGTAGGTGTCAACTCCAAGACGGGTAGGTGTCTAATGGCTCGACTGAATCTGGTGGCGGCGAATCCGCAAAAAGAAATGAAACCTCGGAGCCCCAAGGCGCCGCGGCCTGTTGTCGTGCTCCCTTCGAATGACGACCAGAAGGATCACTTCATCAACAAGAACGGCCTGTCCTATGCGGGCAGCCATGTGATCATCGACCTTTGGGAAGCCAAGGGCCTGGACGACCGCGAGCGCATTGAAACCGCGCTGATCGACGCGGTGAATGAAGCGGGCGCGACCCTGCTGCACATTCACCTGCACAAGTTCGAAGACGGCGGCGGCATCTCGGGCGTGGCGGTGTTGGCGGAAAGCCACATCTCCGTCCACACTTGGCCGGAAAAGGGCTTCGCGGCCTTCGACGTGTTCATGTGCGGCGACGCAGAACCCCGCAAGGCGCTGGAAGTCTTCAAGCGCGCCTTCCAGCCGGGCCGCGTCGTGGTCGGCGAGCACAAGCGCGGCGTGGTCTAAACCGCTCTTCGCTTCAAGAATTAAGGGCCGGAGCGGCAGCGCTCCGGCCCTTTTTCTTTGTCCGATCCTCAGTGCAGGCCGCTGCGGATTTCGGTCCAGGCGCTGACGATCTTTTCCTTGTTGGGCAGAGGCTGCTGGAAGATGCCGCCTTTCAGGAAGCTCTCCAGGTCGCGCGGCACATTCAGCGCCTGGAAGACGCTGTCGGGTACGCTCTTCACCGCTTGGATATTGGCGGGCTCGTCGCCGATGGTGGTGATCATGTAGCGGGCGGCATCGTCGGCCAGCCCGGAATCGATCAGCGCCAGCGCCTTGTCCTCGTTCGACGGGTCCTTGTGCATCACAAGCCCGCAGACATAGGTGAAGATGCCGCCCGGCGGGGTGAGATACGCCACCGGCTTGTGCTCGCGGTTGAGCGAGGCGAACGTCGTGCGCCAGCTCATCGCCGCCACGATTTCGCCGCTGGCCAACCCTTGCGCCAGCGCCGTGTTGTCGGCCGAGACAAAGCGCAGCTGCGGCACCAGCTCGCGCAGTTTGGCCTGCACCTTCACCCAGTCGGCATCGCTCATGTGATAGGCGTCGATCCCGATCATGTGGGCGATGAACGGCACCACATCATCGGCGCCGTCCAGCACCGAGACGCGGCCCTTGTATTTGGGGTCGAACAAAATGTCCCAGCTCTGCGACTTGGCATATTCGGGCGCCAGGTCGGTGCGGATGGTCAGCGAGGTGTTGCCCCAGTAATGCGGCACGAACCACACCTTGCCCGGTCCCGCGGACATGCCCGGCAGGTTGCGCAAGGCGGGGGCGATCTTGTTCCAGTTCTTCAGTTTCGATGTTTCGATCGGCTGGATCATGCCGGCCTCCTTCCAGCGCGGCAGGCTGTAGAGGCAGGGGCCCATCACGTCCGGCTTGAAGCCGGCGCGCATCTTGGAGAAAGCCTCGTCCTCGTCGGCGAAGATGCTGGTGCCGACTTTCTCGTGATAGGCGGCCTCATAGGCGGCGGTGAAATGCGGGTCCACATAATCCTGCCACTGGAACAGGGTGGGGGGCTTGGACGCAGGCGGTCCCTGCATCAGGAACCATCCACCGCCGATGATCAGGATCGCGGCCACCAGGCCGCCCAACGCCCATTTCATGCCAAGCCCTCGCCAAATGCGAGGCTAGGTTAGACGCGGCAAGGCGCGGCTCACAAGTTGTCAGAAGGCGTTTTGCATCCAGCTGGGCTGGGGCGGCGCGCCCATGCCCACGGTCAGGTTCAGGCCGGCGGTCAGCTGGTTGCCGCGCTCGCCCTGGGTGTAGGACACCGCCGACTGGCGCACGCCCAGCGCCA
>CANBZE010000263.1 GCA_947373775.1 Alphaproteobacteria bacterium | reverse complement strand
TGTCGTGATGCACGGTCTGGAAATGCCAAAGATATTTTCCTGTCTTGGCATTCACCGCGACGATGGAATCGCTGAACAGGTTTTCGCCATGGCGGTCGCCGCCCCAGCGATCGAAAGTTGGCGCGGCAAGCGGCAGGTAAACGATACCGCGTTCCGCATCGCCGATGATGGTGGTCCAGACATTCACGCCGGAGCGCCACTTCCAGCTGTCTCCTTCCCATGTGTCATGCCCGGGCTCGCCGGGCTGCGGAATGCTATGGAATGTCCATAGATGCTTGCCTGTGCGGACATCGAAACCGCGGACGTCGCCCGACGCACCAAGTGCGGGAGCTTCCTGCACACGGCCGCCGGTCACGATAACGTCCCCCAATACTGTTGGCGGAGAGGAAAATCCAAAATAGGCAGTGGGAGAACCGTTGAGCATGTCAGGCGTTTTTAAATTCGCGATGCCATTGGTGCCGAACTTCCTGATCAGTTCTCCCGTCGCGGCATCGAGTGTGACCAGGTTTCCATTGCGGGTCGCAACAATGATGCGAGGCCTTTCGCCATTGCGGCCCGGCCAATATGCGACGCCCCTGGTTGCCGGCGCGTCCGCGCCCATAAAGTCGTAAGCCCACACCTGCAAGCCCGATGTGGCGTCCAGGGCAACGACCCGGCGATAAGGTGTCGCCAATATCATCAGTCCATTCACCACCAGGGGCGTCATTTCCGAACCGATATATTTGCCGCCTGGCCGTCCTCTTTCGGGCGTTGCCGCTGGCCGATTGGCTGCCGGAACGTCCAGGCTCGCGGGTCGCATATGAAACGTCCAGGCCGGCACCAGATCGTGGACATTGACAGGTGTAACCTGCTTCAGGGGCGAATAGCGCATGTTCCCCGGACCCTGGCCGTATGCGCTCCACTCGTCCGACGGGACAGCGGACCGGCCGGACGCAACCGGCACGCACAAGAACAGGGCGCAGGGAACGGCAAGAAGCCATTTGGCGAACATCGTGGTTTTCATAGGTCTCCTGACGGCGCCGACAATGCTGTTTCCCAAACGTGTCGGACAGATCAACGCGGGGCCATACGCTCCCGGTTTTCCTTGCTCAGCATGTAGGCTTTCTTGCTTTCGAAATCCTTCGCGATTCCGATCACCATGAATTCCAGAGCGTTTTGTCCGGTGGCGGCGAAGCTACGGCTTTCATTCAGAGCGGCGGGCACCGCATCTCCGGCACGAATTGGCACGGTCTCGCCATCGATGGTGGCCGTGCCTTCGCCGCTGATCACATAGTACACTTCAGCCATATCCGGCTTGATGGCGGGTCCCGCACTGGCGCCCGGCGGCAGAGCCAGGTGATCCACGTAAGACCAGGTCGTATAGAAAGCGCTTGGGTCCAGGCCACGATGATACATCGCCGTTCCCTTGCCACCTTCGAAAGCCGGCACGGGCCGGTCCAGTGACTTGTCCAGGTTCATGTGCATGAACTGGGGAATCGAGTCCTTGGGAGCGCCCACCCTGCCGTCATCGAGATTCCATGCGTCATAGTAACGAGGCAAAAGGCCGACATTGATATTGATCCACTGCACCGCCCGACCCGATTGATTGGTGATGGCGTGACTGTGTCCAAGCCGTGCCACGGCCCCTGCCGGACCTTTGAGGATGGACGTCCGACTGTCGATGGTAAATTCCGCTTCGCCATCCAGTATGACGAACATCTCCTCGCAATAATTGTGGAAGTGTTCCCCGATACCGCCGCCCGGCGGCAACACGCCCCGATGGAGGAAGAGAAGATTGGCGCCCAGGTTGAACTTGGCGGCGTTGCCGCGGCCATCGAACAGGGCCATGTAGTTCATGGGTCCGGAGCCGTTATGCACCGTGGGATGCGCAGGATAGTTCGGCCCCGCGCCATGGGCGATACGCTCGGCGAGTGGAATATGGATTCGCGATAAGGGACTGGAGGCTGTGTAAGGATCGGCGGGGAACGCCATGGGCGGCGCCTGTGCGATGCCGGCGGCCGGCCACAGTGCAAGCAATCCCGCCAAGACCAGTGCTTTGTGCATTTTCATCTCCAACCCCGATCTCATTCCCGGTTTTGCATAGCCAACCCGGCCTGCCCGTCCATTATCCCAGCAACCTGGGATCGACTTGCCAGGAACTCTTGCCTGACAGGTCCGCCAGCGGACCCGCCACTCTGGTCGCTCCCGTCGCCTTGCCCATCATGTCGTTCTGAATTTGGTTGACCGCAGGCATGCGCGGCAGCGTCTTGCCGCCCGAAATGGTCAGCTGCAACGTGGCGGGATCGAAATCGACCTGCGCCTCGACCGTGACCGAGTTCTTGTCCCAGCCATGCAGTTCGCGCCAGGCCGCAAGATCGCGGTATTTTACATGGCGCCAGGCATCGGGGTCATATTGGGGCGTCGGTGTGCCTTCGAACAGGCCCTGAAATTCTTTCGGCATGTCGGCATAAACATTTCCATCGGCCTTGTTATCCGGATTGAGAAAGACGATGGCGGACTTTCCGCATTTGGCGAAAATGTTGTTTGCCACATTGTTGCCCGTCGCCGTGCCGCTATTTTCCCGATCCGGGCGAACGATGGCAAAGATGCCGGAATTGTCGCAGCGGCCAATCAGGTTCTGGGCGATGATGAGCTTGTCCGTGGCGTTGTCGAAGATGCCCGATCCCGCGCAGCCACGCTGACCGGGCGTGCCCGGCTCGGCGTTGCGGACATCCCAGATGATATTGTTGTCGATCGAGTTTTGCCCCGGGTTCATCTCCATGTGGACGGCGGCGCCGACCGTCAGAACATCGGCAAAGATGTTCTTGGTGATGCGGCAGTTGACGTTGTCGACGTCCCACCAGGCGGCATTCGCATGGCGCATATGCCGAACCACATTGCGGCGGAACAGCATATTTTTTGCGCGGTGGAACTTCGCTCCCGCGGCTTCCCAGCCGCGTTCGGCATCAGCCCAGCCGCACCACTCGATCAGATTGTCTTCCACCAGCGTGTTGGTGGTTCCCATGCCGCCGATACCCTCGATACCGCAGTAGCGGAAGGTGTTGCGGCGCAGGATTTGCGATGCACCCGCCTGCCGTGCGCCACGGCTATAACCGTCCATCCCGATAACAAGCCCCGCGCCATTCGCCCATTCCAGGGTATTGTCCTCGATGATCCAGTGATCGCCGCCAGCCAGCGAGACCATGCCGTATTGCGGGAACGGGTAAGCGTTCCCGACGTGCTGGAAAGTAAGCCCCTTCACCCGGATGAAGCTCGCGCCGCTCTGCGCGGGCACGAAAGTGTGTTGACGGGTGGTAACCTCGATCTGGTGATCGGCGGGCGTGCCCGAGGCCAGGCGGATATAGATCGCCGTTCCGGAAGTTTCGGCCCAGAACCGGGCGTCGGGCGAACCGCCCACCTCCTGCATGATCGGTCCGCCGCGCCGGCGTGGCGGCATCCCAAGCTGCGGCGCAGGTGGCTTGGTAAAATCCGGAACGGCCGGCAACTTCGGCATCGCCAGTTCGCGAAGCTGTTCCATCGGCTCCAGCGGTTTGCCATCCACAAACACCAGCCCGCGCCGGCGAAGATATGGGCCTAAGTCGGCGACCTTGGTATCCAGCCATCCCCAACTGCCCATGATGCTGGGCAGCGCAAAGGGATTGTAGGCATCGGGAAACATTGCGCTGGTAAGGTCATGGCGCCAGACAGTGGCTTCGGTTCCCGGGGCGGCGGGACTCCCGGGAGCGCGAAAGCCCGCCGCAACCGTTTCCTGCTGCCAGCCGTCTTTCAGGACTTCAGAGCCTTTGACATAGACTTTCGCGCCCGGGGCCGCCTCATAGCTGATCATTTGCGTGGGGCCCGTGCCGCCGCGCGCCGGACGGACGCATTCACGGTAGGTGCCGGCGGCAATGACAACGCGTTCGCCGGGGTGCAGCAACTGGGCGGCCTTGTTGATGGTGCGGAAGGGACGCGTCTTGTCGCCGGGACCATTGTCGTCGGAATTGGGCGATGTGTTGTCAACGTAATACGTCTTTGAGAACACCAATGGCTGTTCCCAGCGGGCAAACTCGGTTCCATCGGGCAGGCGCGAATCTGCAGAAAGGCCGTTGTTATGTTGGGCTGCGGCTGCGGCCCCCAAGGCGCTGCC
>CANBZE010000262.1 GCA_947373775.1 Alphaproteobacteria bacterium | reverse complement strand
GGTGACCGGTACCGGCCTGACCCATCTGGGCTCGGCCGAAGGGCGCGATGCCATGCACAAGAAGCTGTCCGGCGGCGAACCGGTGCTCACTGACTCCATGAAGATGTTCAAGCATGGGCTGGAAGGCGGCAAGCCCAAGCCGGGCGAGGAAGGCTTCCAGCCGGAATGGTTCTACAAGGGCGACGGCGCCGGCATCGTGGCGCCGGAGCAGGCCTTCGCTTCGCCCGCCTTCGCTCAGGATGGCGGCGAAGAGCCCGAGATTGTGGGTCTGTATCTGATCGGCCTCGACGGCACGCCGCACCGGCTGGGCTTTGCCCTGGGCAACGAGTTTTCCGATCACGTCACCGAGAAGTTCAACTATCTGTGGCTGGCCCATTCCAAGCTCAGGCAATGTTCATTCGGGCCCGAATTGCGCACCGGTCCCCTGCCCGCCGCCGTGACCGGGACCAGCCGCGTGCGCCGCGGCAACCAGATCATCTTCGACAAGCCATTCCTGTCGGGCGAGGACAATATGAGCCACACCATCGCCAACCTGGAAGCGCATCATTTCAAATATCCGGGCTTCCGCCGCCCGGGCGATGTGCATGTGCATTTCTTCGGCACCGCCACCCTGTCCTTCAGCGCCGGAATCAAGACCCAGGAAGGCGATATATTCGAAATCGAGGCCGATGCATTTCTGTTTCCCCTGCGCAATGCGCTGGGCACTGCGCCCGCCGTGCCGTTCCTCGTGGCGGCGCTCTAGCAAGCGAGGCACTTTTCCCAGGCGATGGCGGAGGCGATGATGCCGTCCAGCGCCTCATGGGCGGGCTTCCAGCCCAACTCCCGCTTGATGCGGCCGGGATCGGAAATCAGGGTGGGCGGATCGCCGGGCCGGCGCGGGCTTTCCTTCACCGGCAGCCTCTTGCCCGTCACGCGCTCCACCCCGGCAATGACTTCGCGCACCGACTGGCCTTTGCCATAGCCGACATTGTAACTGGTGGACGCGGCGCCGCCCTTCAGCGCATCCAGCGCCAGCAGATGCGCCGCCGCCAGATCGCTGACATGGATATAGTCGCGCACACCCGTGCCGTCGGGGGTGGGATAGTCGGTACCGAAGATGTCCAGGTGCCCGATGCGTCCCAGCACCACCTGCGCCGCGCGCTTGATCAGGTGGGTGGCCTTGGGGGTGGACTGACCGGTGCGGCCCTTGGGGTCCGCGCCCGCGACATTGAAATAGCGCAGCACCATGTGGCGCAGCCTGGTGGCTTTTGAAACATCCTCCAGCATCCATTCGGTCATCAGCTTGGAGCGGGCATAGGGACTGATGGGCGATTTGGGCGATGTTTCGGCCAAAGGCTGCAGCGCGTCTTCGGCATAGACCGTGGCGGTGGAGGAAAAGATCATCTGGCTGATGTTTGCGGCGACACAGGCGGCGATGACGCTGCGGGATTTGACGACATTGTTGTCGTAATAGGCCAGGGGATCGGCCACCGATTCCGGCACCACGATGGAGCCGGCAAAATGGATCACCGAGTCCACGTCATGATCGGCGATGGTTTGGCGCAAGAGCACGGTGTCTGCGACATCGCCCTGGATGAAATGCGCGCCTGCCCCCACCTGGGCCTTCACGCCGGTGGACAGATCATCCAGCACCACCACCGCGTCGCCGCGGTCCAGCAGGGCATGGACGGTGTGGCTGCCGATATAGCCGGCGCCGCCGGTGACAAGGATGGTCATGGAATCGCTCTCAGACGCGGGCCATCATGGCACGGCACCGCAAAGCGCTACAGCGGCACCCGCAGCGCCACTTCCACTGCGCCGAGAAAACCGTTGTGCGGCAAAGGCTGGTCGTCCTGCACCCGTCCGGCCAGGTCCAGCTTGAAGCCGCGTCCATCCAGCATCAGCGGCAACGACACCCGCGCTTCGGCCTGGTTCAGCACCACCGGCGGATCGCTGATGATGTTGCCATGGCCGTGGCGGCTGCCGATGGTGGCGTGGTGCAGGCTGATTTCATAGAAGCGCCCGGCGGCGTCGCTCCAGCTTCCCTGCAGGGACGACAGGGTGGAATCGGTGTCCAGGCTGAAGCCCAGAGTGCGGCCGCGATAACGCATGCCGTCCGGATATTGGCCGTTGGTATAGGTGTAGCCGTAGATGAAGTTGCCGAAACTGAACGGTGTCCTGGTCGCGATTGTGTCGGTGAATTCCGCCGTCAGCTTCACGGGGCTGCCGCCGGTGGGCACGAAGACGCTGGCGCCGAACAGGTGGCTGGAGCCGGAGCTGCTGGAAAAGGAATAGTCCTCGTTCATCATCTGGCCATAGATTTGGAACGGAAGGCTTGCGACCGCGCCGCTATATTTGAGTTCGAATGATCCCTGACCATTGACGTTGTCCGGATGGTTGGAGAAATCGAAGTTGGTGAAATAGTCCCGCAGCGGTGAACAGGGATGGCCCTGGCCGCAAAATTGCTCGGTCTTGGCGATGCCCAGCTCCAGTCCCGGCAGCGGGCTGATCGTCAGGTGCACGCCATTGTAATAGACATTGGACTGGATCTGCGGCCCGTCGAGCTTGGCCAGAAAGAATTCGAACTGCCACGGCCCCGCCCAGCGCAGCACCGGCCAGCTGGATGCCGCGGTGCTGGCGCGCTCGAACCCGATCTGCGGCATGGGCCGGGCATTGTTGGAAAGCTGCAAGGCCGAGATCTGGCCCGGACCCCACCAGTGATCGAGATAGCCGGCATAGACCAGCGCATCGCCGAGGCGCGCGGAAAAATAGGTCCCGTCAGCCATCAGCTTGTTGGGCTTCCTGCCGAAGTCCTGGGTGATGGCGCCCAGCGAAATGCGCCCGGAAAAAATCCCGCTGTTCAGGCCCAGCGAAAGCTGCGCCTGGGCATCGCCGCGGCCCATGCCGTCAAAGCCGTAAATCACATCGTTGCGGTTGGTGATGTCCAGGGTCGCGGCGCCGGAAAATCCCTGCGCGGTCCCGGCCTGCGCCAGGGCGAGCAGGCGATGGGCGGCCGCGCGCACGGCCGGGGTTTGGCTTCTGAGGTCCTTGTTCTGCAGGGCGGCCTGAATGGATTGCCAGGGCAACGGCCATGTCATCGTCAGATTGCGGATCATGCCGGACGCATTCAACAGCTCCAGGTCGGCGCGCATCTGGCTGTCGCCCACTTCGGCCCAGGGCGAAGCAGCGGCGGGCGCCGCCGCGAGCAACAGTGCAAAGGCGGCCCCAAAGCCGAAAGTTCCGGCGCGCATGCGACTCCAGCCCGTGCCCCCACAGCCTGGCCGACCTTACTGATTCCGCATTTGCTAACAAGGCTATTCCGGCAAAAAATGACCGCTTGTCAGTCTCTTATGGGGATACAGGCCATGCCTGCCGCCACCAAATTGTCACACAGGGCTTTCTGACTCTGGCCGGCCGGGCCGACCCGCAGGCGGTAATAGAGACCCCGGCCTGGCAACTCGACGGTCACGATGTGAGGCCTGAGCGACCCAAGTATTCCCGGGGCCTTGGCTTTGGCTTTGTCCCAGCCGGCCTTGGCCTCGGCCTGGCTGCGCCAAGCGCCCAACTGGACCTCGTCCGCCCCCCCCGCCTGGACGGGCGGATGCTCGCGCTGGTCCAGCGCCGGACGCAGCGCCGGCTTTCTTGGGGGCGACGGCGCAGCGCGCACGGTCCGCTCCGCGACCGGGCGCGCCTGCGTCCCGGGCGGATGCAGCAGGATATTATCCGGGGACGGATTATTTGGGCTTTGGCGGTTGCGCGGTGGCCGCAGCACGATGGTGCCGTCCGGCTCCTTGCTGGCCGCGGGCGCCACTATGAAACCACGCGCCGCATCGGCGGGCGGCGCGACAGGCGCAGAAACAGATTGGGGGGCCCGCAACGTCACCTTGTCGGCGTCAGCGAGCATGCCTTCGGGCGCACCGCCCAGCGCGGCCAAACGCTCCGACGCCAGGCTATAATCGGAATCAGCCGCCAGCGCCCTGGCATAAGAGCTGCGCGCGGTGAGCGTGTCATGCAGGGCTTCGGCGATCTGACCCAGGCCGTAATAACTGTATTGGGGCTTGCCACCTCCGGCCGATAGAGCCGCCAGATAATCGCGCCGGGCTTCCATCAACCGGTTCTGCCGCCGGTAGATGTTGGCGCGGTTGTTGAGC
>CANBZE010000261.1 GCA_947373775.1 Alphaproteobacteria bacterium | reverse complement strand
GGGGGTCGTGAAAAACCGCGATCTGCTTCCGGCGCGCGCCTTCAAGGGCGCGGTTCAACAATTCAACCCTGGGAGTGAGTAATGAAGAAGAATTTCCGCAATATGCTGCTGACGGCTGCCGCCGTGGTGGTGGCGATGTCGCTGCCGGCCTCGGCCCAGTTTCTCGGCAAGGAAGACAACCCCATCGGCAGCTTCGCCAAGGGCACAGTCTTTTGGTCGCCCAAGCCGACCACGCCGACGCCCTATGTCGCGCCGAACAAGCCGCACTGGAAGCTGTCGGAAATCCTGGCCTCTCATAAGGGCCAGAGCGACTGGGTGCAGCCCATCGTGCGCAACAAGGACCAGGAGGGTGATTACATCTCCATGGCCCCGGGCAAGAAAACCAAGGAGATGATGTATCCGGACGACCGGGTGGTGTTCATCGTCTGGGACGGTTCGATCAAGGTCTCGATCGCCGGCCGCGAACCTTTCGTCGCCACCAAGGGCTTCATGGTCAACGTGCCCTTCCGCAATCTCTTCACGCTGGAAAATGTCGGCTCGACCCCGGCCCTGCGCTTCGAAGTGCGTCAGGTTGGCTCGGTGCCGCTCTATCCGGCCAGCGAGACCCCCGATCCCGTCAAGGGCATGACCTATACCAAGGTCACCAACCTGACCGGCCCGTCCAAGGAAAAGGAATCCAACCCGATCTATGTGGACTATATGAAGGAGTTCAACGGCACGGATAAGGCCTATGGCGGCAAGTTCGTGTGGGACGATCACTTCACGTCCAACATCCTGCGCGGCAAGGGCGCACCCGTGCCGCCGGATACCAACAAGGGCCACTTCCATGTCGGCTGGACCGAGTTCTGGTTCATCATGGAAGGCCATATCGGCATGAAGGTCGAAGGCGAGAAGTATTTCGTTTGCGATCCGGGGGACGTGATGATCGCCGCCCAGGGCCGCTGGCACCGTGCGGGCGATGACCCGAGCGCGCCGTGGTCCACCCGCGTGCCGTTCAACCCGCGTCCGCCGATTCTGCATAACTTCGACGCCACGGGCGACTAATCGGCCCACAAGGCCAATCGAAGCGGCGGCGCTGGCAACAGCGCCGCCGTTTTCGTTTATAGTCGCCACATGGACGAGTTTGGCATTATCGCGAAATACTTCGTACCGCTGGCGGGCGAGGGCGCTTTCGGCCTGAAGGACGATGCCGCATTGTTGTCAACGCGGCCCGGCCAGGACCTGGTCATCACCACCGACACCATCACCGAGGGCGTGGACTTCTTCGCCTTCGATCCCTCCGCCGACATCGCCCGCAAGGCGCTGCGGGTTAATCTCTCGGATCTCGCCGCCAAGGGCGCCGCGCCGGCGCATTATCTGTTGAACCTGTCTCTGCCGCACACCATCACGCCGGATTGGCTGGCCGGTTTCGCCGCTGGCCTGGATCAGGATCAGAAGGAATTTGGCATCTCGCTGCTGGGCGGCGACACCGGCGCCACCGACGGGCCTCTGAGCATCGCCGTCACCGCGTTCGGCTTCGTGCCGCAAGGTCAGATGATCCGCAGGAATGGGGCGAAGGTTGGCGATGCCGTCTATGTCACCGGCACCATCGGAGATTCGGGCGGTGGCCTGGCCATCTTCAGGCGCGAGAAGCACAGCCTGAATGACGCCGACCGCGATGCGCTGATCGCGCGCTACCGGGTGCCCCAACCACCGGTCGCCTTCGCGCAAAGCTTGCGCGCCATCGCCCATGCCAGCGTAGATGTTTCCGATGGCCTGATCGCCGACCTGGGTCACATCGCCTTGGCTTCCGGGGTGTGCATTGTCGTGGAAGGCGAGGCCGTGCCCCTGTCGGCGCCGCTGCGTGCGCTATGGCACGATGACGCGCACTTGCGCGCGGTGGCCGCGGGCGACGACTACCAGATCGCCTTCACCGCGCCGCCGGGCCTGGAAGGGCCGTTCACACAGATCGGCCGCGTCGAAGCCGGCGAGGGCGTCAGGCTGACCGTGGAAGGCAAAGCCGTTAACGTTGCCAAGCCGGGCTACCGCCATTTTTGACAGCGCGATTGTCAAATTTGCCGCTCCGCGATATCCATGACGTATTGATTTTTCAAGAAGATCGCGCTGCGGGGGGCGGTTCATGCAAACCTTGAGAGCTTTGGGCTTCTGCGCCGTCGCGTTGCTCTTCACGGCCCCTGTTGCGCCGGCACAACCTTCGTCCGAACCTTCGCCCAGGAATTCCGTCAAACTCGCCCGCGTGATCGTCGCGCTGCCCGCGGGCACGCCTTGGCTCAACCTGAAGATCGGGATCACCTTTTGCAGCGGCGACGGCTACATCCGGACTTGGGCGGGAGGGCGCGAGTCCCAGGACTTGGCGCCCTTCCTGCCCAGCTTCAAGACCGAGATGGCGCGCGCGGGATACTCTGTCATTACCCCCGGTGAGGACAATCTGTTCGATCCCGACGCGGCGACCGCAGATTATCAGGTCGCCGCCGTCATCGTGGATGAGCATGTTAGTGGGTGCATCAGCAGGGGCGGCATGTTCACCAGCACCAATGTGGGAGATGTGCGCGGCCAGAGCGACATGAAAGTCGATTGGCAGATATATTCGCCGGTGCAAAAGCAGGTTGTCGCGCATGTCAGCACCAGCGCGACCGTTAAACTGGACAATAGCGTGCCGGGCGGCGAGCAGCGGTTGGTGGTGGAATCCTTTGCCGGCAATGCGCGCGAGTTGGCGTCGAATGCGGAATTTCGCGCCGCCACCAGCGGCGCCAGGCCACCGGCTGACAGCATCCTGGCGCCGGGCAAACAGGACAAGATAGCTCTGGCTGGTAGTCTCAAAGCCGGCAAGCGGCCGATATCGGATGCGGTGGGCAGCGTGGTGACTATCCTGACCGGCTCGGGCAGCGGCTCGGGCGACCTGATGTCCAACGACGGCTACATGCTCACCAACGCACATGTTGTGGCGGACGAAAAGCAGGTCCGGGTGCGCTGGTCCGATGGCATCGAGACGGTGGCCGAGGTGGTGCGGGTGGACAAGTCCCGCGACGTAGCTCTTATCAAGACCAATTCGCGCGACCGGGAACCTTTGGCCATCAAGCGTGGCGCGGTCACCCCCGGCGCGCGGGTCTTCGCCATCGGCTCTCCGCTGGGCAAGGCCTATCAGGGCACCGTCAGCAGCGGCGTGGTTTCAGCGATCCGCACCATCGAGGGGCTGCGTTACATCCAGAGCGACGTCGCCATCTCCCATGGCTCCAGCGGGGGCGCGCTGCTGGATGAAAACGGCGCGGTGATCGGCATCACCGTCTCGCGGGTCGAACAGGACGGTCCTACGGGGATCAACTTCTTCATCCCCATCGGCGATGCGCTGGACTTCCTGAACCTCGAACCGAAGTGATCCCGGCCCGGTCTTAACCTTTCGTTCACCACGTTTTGTCAGACTTTGCCCATGCGGAAAGCCCCGATCCTGGCATTGCTGGTTGCTGCCCTGACACTTCCGGCGTTCGCCGCTGAGGAAAAGGCCGACGGCGCCAAGAAGGAAGGCAAGGAAGGCAAGGCGGGCGAGGCCAAGAAGGGCCAGCCCGGCACCAATGTCGACATGCCGTTCCTGATGGCGCCGATGACCAATGCCGAAGGCAAGCTCACCGGCTACGCCTACATCTCCTCCCGTCTCACCGCCAAGTCCGATACTTTCGCACTGGCGGTGCGCGAGAAATTGCCCTTCATCCAGGACGTGATGGTGCGCGACATAAACGGCACCGCCGTCACCACCGCCGAAGACCCGCAGAGCGTGGACGTGCCCAGGCTGGAATCGCGCCTGCTGTCGGATGCCCGCAAGGTGATGGGCACCGACAAGATCAAGCTGATCACCATCTGCACCGTCCAGATCGCGGAACTGCACCCGGTCCAGTCCCAGGCGCGCACCGCCCCGGTCGACCAGCCGGCCCTGGATGAGCACAAAAATCCCGTGAAATCGCGCTGCGACGCCTGATTTTGCACCGCAACAGCCGGCTTGCGGGTTGCCTCATAATGCGGCTTTTGGCAGTCTCCGCCCGCCCTTGAAGCGGCGAGTCCGGCTTGTACAGCCGAGGCACCGGCCATGGGGATCGGCTCCGAGCCCTTCCTCTCTTCACCGAGCGGGCTCCCTGCCGACCCAAC
>CANBZE010000260.1 GCA_947373775.1 Alphaproteobacteria bacterium | reverse complement strand
GGAAAATGGGGACCCCGCCTTACCCTGACCGGTGGCCTGATCTGGTGGGGCGCGGCGACTATCGCCACCGCCCTCGTGCCGCCGAATATGTCCGGCGCGCTGTGGCTGCTGATGGCGGTGCGCTTCACCCTGGGGCTGGGCGAGGCGCTGGCCTATCCGTCCGCCAACCAGTTCATCGCCGCCTGGTTTCCCAGCACCGAACGCGGCAAGGCCAATGCCTGGGTGCAGAGCGGCGCCCAGTTCGGCTCCGGCGTGGCGCCGCCGCTGGTCGCCTTCATCATCTACAGGTTCGGCTGGCACGCCGCCTTCTTTGCCTCCGCCGCCATCGGGCTGGCGATCGCGTGTCTCTGGTATCGTGCGGCGCGCGATCTTCCCGCCCAGCATTCCTGGGTGACGCCGCAGGAGATGGAGCATATCCAGGCCGGTCTGCCAGTGGCGATCGAAGACATCAAGCCGCCAGTGCCTTGGGGCCGCATCTTCAGCAGCAAGGACACCTGGGGTACGGCCCTGGCCTATTTCGGCTTCGGCTATGCCGCCACCATCTTTTCCACCTGGTTCTTCCTCTATCTGAAGGAAGGGCGGGGCTTCGACCTCAAGAGCAGCGCCGTGCTTGGCATGCTGCCCTTCATCGCCACCACCACCTGCTGCCTGGCCGGGGGCGTGATCAGCGACTGGATGGTCAAGCGCTGGAGCCCTTATATCGGCCGCTGCCTGTTCGGCGCCTTCACGCTGGGGTTGGCCGGCATCATCCTGATCATCGGCGGCCATGCCGAAAATGCGGTGGTGGCGTCGCTGCTGCTGGCGGCGGGCGCGGGCGCCATCTATCTGGGCCAGGCAGTCTATTACGCCGTGGCGGCCGACCTCGGCGGACCCTATGCCGGCGTGGTGTCCGGCATGGTCAGCATGTGCGGCCAGATCGCGGGCGCGATCACCGCCACGCTGACGCCGTTCCTGGCGACCCGCTATGGCTGGGAATATGCGTTTTATGTCGCAGCCGGCGTGACCTTCGTCTGCATCATTCCCTGGCTGTTCGTGAATCCCACCCGCGGCGTCTATGTGCCGCGCGCCTAGTGTTCCGTTTCGCCCGAGCCCATCACGCGCGGCTGCCATGCGGGGCCTTGCGCCGTCATCACCCGTTCCATGGCGATGCGAACGCCGGGCGCCAGGACGCCCAGGTCCACTTCGCGGTCGGGCAGGATCACCATGCTGCGCCGCTTCTCGATCACCAGCACGATGACGTTGCGCGTCAGCCCTTGGGTCGCTAGGCGTTTCAGTACGGAATAATAAGGTTCGGCGCGCCAGGGCCGGCTGACGGCGGGATCGACATGCACCGTCAGCATGCGCGGCCTGGAATCCAGCACCATCTTGCAGACGCTGGGCTTCCATTCCGGGCCCATGGTCGTGTCGGTCAGCCAACGGCAGGAAAAATTGTGGCAGGAGGGCGGGCGGTCTTCATAGATGCGGCAGCCCGCGCCCGCCGCGAAATTGGGGCACCAGACATCCTTGGGCTTGTCCAGCTCCGGAATGCCCAGAACCTTGCAGCAGAGCGAACAGTCGCCACAATGTCTGGTCCCGTCCGTCATGGCGCGCAGCATAGGGGACGGTGGCTGGCGCTCGCAGCGGGCGAAGGATATGGGACGGTCTCATGGCTTGCCCGGCATTGCTTGTGATTCATCGCCCCCATTTGCCCCCTGGATGACGGCATTTATGCCATATCCGGCCACGGGACGCACCAGCAGGCCATGGCGCAAATGCGCCCCCTAAACTAACATTGCGGCAGGGCCTCGCAGCAGGTCCGTTGCATAACAGGGGGTGAGATGAAGATTTCCCGCAGAACGGTCCTGGCCGCATCGGCAACGGCGCCCTTCATCGGCCGGGCCTCGGCGGCAACCTCCGCCGGCATCCGCATCCATAGCGCGCGGCATCGCGGGCCGATCGACAAGAACATCTTCGGCAACTTTATCGAGCATCTGGGCCGCTGCATCACCGGCGGGATTTTCGACGAAGGCTCACCCTTGTCGGACAAGGAGGGCTTTCGCACCGACGTCATGGCCGCCGTCAAGGACATGGGCGTGCCGATGCTGCGCTGGCCGGGCGGCAATTTTTCGTCCAACTACAATTGGCGCGACGGCATCGGCCCGCGCGGGCAACGGCCCCGCCGGCTGGAAATGGCCTGGGGCACGGTGGAAGACAACCGCTTCGGCACCCATGAATTCATGGACTATATCGAGAAGGTCGGCGCCGAACCCTATATCTGCTTCAATCTTGGAACCGGCAGCTGGAGCGATGCCCAGCAATGGGTCGAGTATGTCAACGGCACGCAGGACACCGAGATCACCCGGCAGCGCCGCCGCAACGGCCGCGACAAGCCGTGGAAGGTGAAATACTGGGGCCTGGGCAATGAGATGGACGGCTATTGGCAAATGGGCCATCGCTCGGCCTCCGACTATGGCGCCTTCGCGCTGGAAACCGCCAAGCTGGCCAAGCTGACCGATCCGGACGTCAAGCTGATCGCCGCGGGATCGTCCAACTACCGCCCGGGCTCGGACTGGATCGGCTGGAACCGCACGGTGCTGGACTATCTCAAGGACTATGCCGATTACATCTCGCTGCATCTCTATGTCGGCAATGCCGGCAATGACTATGCCGACTTTGTCGCCAGCCCCATCGAAATGGACCAGAAGATCGAGACGGTGGCCGGCATCATCGATTCCGCGCTGGCGACGCGCACCAATCATGTCACCGGCCAGTTGGCCAATGACGGCCGGCGCATCTACATCGCCTTTGACGAATGGAATGTGTGGTACCGCGCCCGCGGCGACGGCCAGCGCGGCCGCCGCATCCTGGAAGAGCACTACAACCTGGAAGACGCGCTGGTGGTGGCGGGGTTCCTCAACTCGCTGGTCAATCATGCCGATGTGGTCAAGATCGCCAACCTGGCGCAGTTGGTGAATGTGATCGCGCCCATCTTCACCAGCGACAAGGGTCTGTTCCTGCAGACCATCTATTATCCGCTGCAGCTTTTCAGCAAGAATGTGAAGGGCAACAGCCTGGAGCTCCTGGTGGACGGTCCGTCCTACAAGACCAAGCGTTTTGACAAGGTGCCGTACATCGATGCCTCGGCGTCTATCGATGGCGACAATCTGGTAGTCAATGTCGTCAACCGCCACCAGGACCAGGCCATCGATGTGGCGATCGGGCTGGAGGACAAAAGTTTCGCCGGCCCGGTCACGGCTTCCGAAGTCAACGGCCCCGACATCAAGGCGCAGAATGATTTCGGCGCATCACCCGTCGTCGCCAAAAACCGCAGCATCGAGGCGCGCGGCAACAGCCTGAGCATCAGCCTTGCGCCGCACTCCTACACCCAACTCCGGGCCAAGCTAGCCTGAACAATGTCAGCCGAGGAACTGGACGATGCATATCAAATATCTTGCGCCGCTCGCCGCGATCATTCCGGTCGTGCTTTCCCTCGCGGCGTCGGCGCAAACCACGCGGCCCGCACCCCTGCATGCCTGGGCGCCGCAGCCGGTTAAGCTGGCGCCCTTCACCGCCCCGAACAAGCCGCTCAAGAGGCTGGCCGATATCCTGGCGCGTCACAAAGGCAAAAGCGATTGGGCCGAGACTGAAGTACTGACTCGCGATTATATCGGCCAGTACATCTCCATGGGCCCGGGCCAGAAGACCAGGACCCAGTTCTGGGCCGATGACCGTGTGTTCTGGTGGGTTCAGTCCGGTCAGATGAAGGTGAGCATCGAAGGCCAGGAGCCGTTTGTTGCCGGCAAGGGCTTTCTGGTCCAGGTGCCGTATCGCATCCCCTATGCCATGGAGACGGTTGGTGACGAACCGGTGATACGTTTTGAAATGCGTGCGGCGGGCGAAGTGCCAAGCTATCCCGCCACCGAAACGCCAATCCCGGTCAAGGGCTGGAAGTTCGTGGACACCATCTATACCGGCCGCGGCAAGTATGACGAGGTCAACAAGCCCTATCTGGATTTCGAGAAGGATGTCGTGCAGGGCGGCGCCAAAGGTGGCGGCTTCGTGCGCGATGACCATACCTGGGCCAATGTGATCCGCGCTCCCGGCGTGCCCACGCCGCTGCCGTCAAGCTGGGGTCATTTTCATGAAAACTTCGCCGAA
>CANBZE010000259.1 GCA_947373775.1 Alphaproteobacteria bacterium | reverse complement strand
CTTCCCCGAATTCTATTTCTTCGATTGCCAGAGCTGCCACCGCCGTATTTCAGATGAGCCCAATGCGGCGCTGACCGCCGAGGCCAATCCGGGCCGTCCGCTGCCGCCGGGTGCGCCGCCCTTCAATGACGAAAACATGATCATGCTGTCGGCCATCGCCAGGGTCGCGGCGCCGGGCGAAGGCGCCGGCTTCGATGCGGCGGCGAAGAACTTCCACACCGCCATGGCGCAGAGCCATGACACGACCGCCGCGGCCTCGCAGCTTGCGGGCGCGGCGCGCAATCTCGCGGCTGCGATGGCTACCCACGCGTTCAGCCGCGCCGAGACTTTCGCGGCGCTGGATGCGGTGCTGAGCGGTGCCGCGGCGCGCTATACCGATTATGAAGGTGGTGCCCAGGCGGTGATGGCCGCCGACACCTTGCTCAATTCGCTGGTGGCGCAAGGCCAGGTGGACCGCAAGGCCGCCGAAGGCTTGCGGCCACAGATCAACAAGCTTTACGCCGAAGTGCATGACACCAATGCCTGGCACCCGGCGGAATTTCGCGACGCGATCCGGCAATTGGCCGGCGCGGTGGGGAGACTGAAATGATTACGCGTATACGTCCGCTGTTGAGCATCACGTTGAGCGGACTTTTGGTGTTGAGCGCCTGCGGCAAGAATGACGGCAGCGCCAGTTCCAACGCCAGCGCCACCAATTCCACGCCCAGCCCGGCCGCCGCCACCACCAACACCACCGGCAGCACAGCCGCTGTGACCAACACCACGGCCACCACAACCATACCGTCCAGCGTGTTCAATGTGCCGGACTCCCAGAGCCTCAGCGTCGCCGACGTGCAGAAGATCATTTCGCGCGCCGTGGCCGAAGCCACCGCGCAAGGCAAGCCCGCCGTAATCTCGGTGGTGGACCGCGTGGGCAATGTGCTGGCGGTCTACACCATGGCCGGCTCGCCGGCGAACGCCACTCTGCGCGCAGCGCCCAATCCGGCCAACAACACCGACCTGGAAGGCGTATCCGTCCCTGCCGCGGCCGGCGCCATCGCCAAGGCTGTTACCGGCGCCTATCTGTCGAGCGGCGGCAATGCCTTTTCCACCCGCACCGCCAGCGAGATCGTGCAGCAATTCTTCCCGCCGACCCTGGCGATCACGCCGGGCCTGGAAGGCGGCCCGCTGTTCGGCGTGCAGTTCAGCCAGTTGCCCTGTTCGGACCTTTCGGGTCGCTTCAACCCGGCCGGCGGTCCCGGCGCCTTCATCGGTCCCAAGCGTTCGCCGCTGGGCCTGTCGGCCGATCCAGGCGGCTTTCCGCTCTACAAGAGCGGCGTGCTGGTGGGCGGGGTCGGCGTGATGGCCGATGGCGATTACGGTTTCGACACCGATGTCTCCAATGTCGACAATGACCCCGAAGAAAATATCGCCCTGGCCGCGACCACCGATTATGCGGCGCCATCGAGCATCACCGCCGACAGGATTTCGCTGGACGGCACCCTGCTGCGCTACAGCGACGCCACCACCTCCACCCTGAAATCCAGCCCCGCTTCAGCGCCCGGCTTCACCAACGCGGCCGGGGTCGGCACCCTGACGGTGGTGACCGGCTATACCAACGGCACGATCATCGATGGCCAGGTCTATGGCACCGAGGCTTCGGGCATCCGCAAGGCATCCAGCGCAGAGTTCAACAATCTGGACGCCTTCATCCTGACCAATGGGGCGGGCAACAACCGCTATCCCGCCATCGGGGGCAGCGACGGCGCCGATGTCGGCACCGCGCTCAGCGGCGCCGAAACCGCCGCGGTACTGGAAGAAGCCTTCAAGATCATGTCGCGGGCCCGCGCCGCAATCCGCCAGCCGCTTGACAGCCGCGCCCAGGTCTCGGTCTCGGTGGTGGACACGCGCGGCAAGATCCTGGGGATCGTGCGCGCGCCCGATGCGCCGATCTTCGGCATCGACGTGGCACTGCAGAAGGCCCGCACTGCGGCCTTCTTCTCCAACAAGAATGCCGCATCGGAGCTGAACGGCGATCCCAGCACGGATGTGCGCACCTTCATTCCGGCGGCCCGCACCTTCCTGAACGACACGAACGCCTTCACAGGCGCCACCGCCTATTCCTCGCGCGCGATCGGTAACCTGGCGCGGCCGTTCTTCCCGGACGGCCAGTTCAACAATCCCAATGGTCCATTCTCGCGGCCCATCGCCAAGTGGAGCCCGCTCTCCACCGGCCTGCAATCGGCGCTGGTTCTGACCAACCTGGTGCAGCATGTCACCTTCGTGAAGGGCGCCTCGGCCACCGACACGCCGCAGCGCTGCAGCTTCATTCCGGACTCCGGGCCCGGCATCAACCGGCTGCAGAACGGCATCCAGATATTCTCCGGCGGCGTGCCGATCTACCGGGGCACCCAGCTGGTGGGCGCGGTCGGCACTTCGGGCGACGGCATCGACCAGGACGACATGATCACGTTCCTGGGCCTGTACAATGGCGGCCAGCGCGTCTCCGGTATCGGTGAGGCGTCCAACTCCATCCGTTCCGACAATGTGGTGGTCCAGATCAACGGCAATTCCGTGCGCCTGCGATACGTCAATTGTCCGTTCGCACCCTTCCTGGATACGACCGAACAGAATGTGTGTCAGGGCAAATGAGAAACCTCCGCGCGATCCTTCTGACGACATCTTTGGCGGCTTCTCTGCTGGCGGCCGTGCCGGCTTTGGCGCAGGAACAAGCCAAGCCTGATGCAGCCAAACCTGAAGCTTCCACCCCCAATGCCCGCGCCGCCGAGGCGCTGAAGTCGCCTGAGCCGATGGTGATCGACGCCAGAAAAAAGCCGGTGCGGCTGGCCCAGAAGGACGAGGTGCCAAAAACCCAGAACTCCACCGAGGGCCGCGACATTCCCGGCCGGTTGCGCAATTACGAAAAGCCGGTGCTGCAGGACAATCCGGGCGCGGTGATCGCGCCGCCGCCCGAAGCCTTCCCAACCGAAAGCTGGATTCCGGTACCGGACCGCTGGCGTATCGTGGACGCGCTGGGCGTGGGCGGACAGTGGTGGGATCCCTACAATCAGAACGTCATCAAGGGCGACCGCCCCATCCTGGGCACCGATGACTGGTTCCTGGACCTGACCGGCGTGTCCGACAGCGTGGCGGAGCTGCGCTCCTTCCCCACCCCCGTCAGCATTCAGACCAGCCAGCGTCCCGGCAGCCTGGACGTGTTCGGCCAGGCCGACAGCAGCGTCTATGTTCAGACCTTCATTGCCGGCGCCGACATCTACAAAGGCTCCACCGCCTTCAAGCCGCCGGAAATCGAATTCCGTTTCGCCGTGGCCATGAACGTCAACTACGCCATGGTGTCGGAGCGGCGCGTGCTGTCGGTCGATCCCGCCCAGCCCACCCATCGTCTCGACGGGCTGGTGGGCTTGCAGGAAGCCTTCCTGGATTATCACATCCGCAATGTCGATGACCGCTACGACTTCGACTCCATCCGCATCGGCATCCAGCCGTTCACTTCGGACTTCCGCGGTTTCCTGTTCCAGGACAACCAGTTGGGCGTGCGCCTGTTCGGCGACCGCGACAACAACCGCTATCAGTACAATCTGGGCTTTTTCGCGCGGCTGGAAAAAGACACCAATTCGGGCCTGAACGATATCACCCAGATGGTCCGAAACGACTATGTCGCCGTAGCTAATGTGTATGCCCAGGATCTACCGGTTCCCGGATTCACCTCCGAGCTGACCGCCGTCTACAACATGAACCGCGAAGCCAGCGACATCCATACCGACTTCAACGGCTTTCCTGCCCGTCCCGCGCTTCTGGGCGACATCCGGCCGCGCGACTATGACGCCGTGTATCTGGGTTATTCCGGCGACGGCCATTGGGGCCCCGTCAACCTGACCGTCACCGGCTATGGCGTGCTGGGCCAGGACCGCAACAGCTTCTTCACCGGCCGCTCGGCGGACATCTCCGGTTATTTCCTGGCGGCCGAACCGTCGATGGATTTCGACTGGATCCGGGTGCGTCTGTCGGCGCTTTATGCCTCGGGCGACGACAATCCCTATGACGATCATGAAGGGGGTTTCGATGCCATCTTCGAAAACCCGCAATTCGCCGGTTCCGACACCAGCTACTATATCCGCCAGTCCATACCCTTCGCCGGCGGCGGCCGCG
>CANBZE010000258.1 GCA_947373775.1 Alphaproteobacteria bacterium | reverse complement strand
GAAAATGATTGGTCCCTGAGCCGGTGACAACGAAACCCTTGTCGTCCAGCGCGATGCCTGAACCTTCCAGCCAGTTGGTGTTGGGTTCGGCGCCGATGAAGGAAAAGACATGCGCGATATCGCAGGTTTCTTCTTCGCCGCTGTCGCGGTTGCGCAAGCGCACTTTCTTCAGCGCGCCCTCTTCGCCTTCAAAGCCGCAGATTTCGGTGCGGGTCACCACTTCGACATTGGGAAGAGCGCGGATGCGGTCCACCAGATATTGGGACATGGTGTCTTCGAGCCTGTGGCCGCGTATGACCATCCAGAGCTTTTTCACCTTGCCCGCCAGGAACACCACCGCCTGCCCGGCCGAATTGCCGGCGCCGGCCAGCGCCACTTCCTGCCCAGCGCAAAGCCGCGTTTCCACCGCGCTCGCCCAATAATGCACGCAGGTACCTTCGAACTCCGACAGGTTGTCGATGCCAAGGCGGCGATAGCGCGCGCCGCTGGCCAGCACCACGCTGCGCGCCTGCACGGTTTCGCCATTGCCCAAAGTGAGCTGGAACGGCGAGCCGCCCGGCGCCAGTGTCTTGCTTTCCTCGGGAATGGCGATCTCGGCGCCGAATTTCTGCGCCTGGTTGTAGGCGCGCGCCATCAGCGCCAAGCCGGAAATGCCGGTGGGAAAACCCAGGTAATTCTCGATGCGCGAAGAGGCGCCCGCCTGGCCGCCGAAGCTGCGGCAATCCAGCACCAATGTCGAAAGGCCTTCGGAGGCGGCATAGACCGCCGCCGCCAGGCCTGCCGGTCCCGCGCCGATAATGGCGGCGTCATAGATGGTGTCGGGATCGATCGGCCGCAGCAGGCCGATGCAGCGCGCCAACTCGCTTTCGGATGGATTGCGCAGGATCCGTCCATCCGGGCACAGCACGATAGGCAGGTGCTCGGGCTGGATGGCGAACTTGGCCTGCAAGGTGTGGGCGCAGCCGTCATGGACCGAATCCAGCGCGCGGTGCGGATGGCCATTGCGGGTGAGGAAATTTTCCAGCCGCAGCATGTCGCTGCTGCCGAACGGCCCGATCAGGATGGGTCCGGTCTGGCCCGCCTGCAGCAAGCCGACGCGTCGCAGGATAAGCGCACGCATGATGCGCTCGCCCAGTTCGGCTTCCTGCACCAGCACGTCGCGCAAACGCTGCGCCGGCACGATAATGGCCTCGACCTCGCCTTCGGCATGGGCATCGACCAGCGCGGGGCGGTCGGACAACTGCGCCAGCTCGCCCAGGAAGCTGCCGGGACCGTGGGTGACGATGGGCTCGCGGTGCGACACCGCCCCGCCCTGGCGCACGGCGATCTTGCCTTTGAGCAGGAAGGCAAGGCCGGCGGCCACTTCGCCCGCCTTCATGATCGGCGTGCCGTCCGCAAAGCTGCGGACCTGGCCGAAGCGGCGCAGGCGGGAAAAGTCGTGATCGTCCAGATGGGGAAACATCTGGTGGCGGCGGGTTTCGATGACGGAGGCGGCTTCTGACATGGTCCCAGCGTACCGCAGGCCTTCAAGGGATGGCTAGCTGCGCCTTTGCCTTGAACTTAGGCGGAACTCCCGCGTTACCCCGATAATAAAGGAAGGTTCCATGCTGCGCCTGATATTGCTGATTGTCCTGATACTCGCGGTCCTGGGATCGGTCCCCATGTGGGACTATTCCACCGGCTGGGGCTACGGCCCGTCCGGTGGCCTGGGCCTGGTGCTTGTGATCGTGCTGATCCTGATCCTGTTGGGACGCATCTAGCGCAGAAGGCCTGCCGCCTTCAGCGCACGGCGAATCAAGCCTGCCGCCATTTTCGCCGGTGCTTGTGTTTGTACGGACGCAGACGCCTCGAACAGGACTTCTTCGATATGCGGCAGCACCGGCTGCGGCGATGGCGGTACGCGCACGGAATCCGGTTTCGGCCTGGGCGCGGGCTTTGACGCTGCCGCCGGCATCAATCCCCAGAACTCCGCGATGCGGCGGGTGGAGGAAATGCCGGCATCGATGATGAAGGGCCCGGGCTGGCCCACATCGGCTGCGTCGATCGGCGTGCCGTGGCCAAGCGCCTGCAGGGTGTAGACCTCCAGCCGGCTGTCCCAGCGCAGGCGCACAGCGCCGTCCACCATTTCCTGCTTGGCGGCAGCGAGCGAAAGTTCGTGCAGGTCGGCCCATTGCGCCACGCTGGCCTGGGCGTTGCTGATGTTCACCACCATGTCGGCGGCGCCGTGCCAGATCGAGATGCGCGGCCAGTGGCCGCGATAATCCGATGCCGCGCGCACCGCGTCGCCCCACTGGTGCGGCGTCTTCAAAGGTGCGCTGCGCATGCTGTCCAGCGCATCGCGCACATTGGCCGCCGCACCGAAGGGAAGGCCCGCGATGATCGCCCCGCCGGCAAAGCGTTCGGGATAATTGGCCAGCATCACCGAAGCCATCGCCCCGCCCGCCGACAGGCCGGTGATGAAGACGCGGCCGGCATCCAGCCGATGCGTTTCGATGACGGTCTGGATCATGGCGGCGATGGAGGCCGCCTCGCCCTGGCCGCGGGTGATGTCTTCGGGATTGAACCAGTTGAAACAGGTGTTGGGGTTGTTGACCGCCTTCTGCTCGGGCGCCAGCACGGCAAAACCCAGCTGGTCGGCCAACTGGCACCAGCCAGCCCCCAGGTCATAGCCGCTGGCGGTCTGGCCACAGCCATGCAGCACCACCACCAGCGGCGATCCGGCCTTCAGGCCGCGCGGCAGATAGCGAAACATGCGCAGGTTGCCGGGATTGGGGGCGAACGGCGCTTCGGCCAGCGGGGTCACCCGCGGGCTGGTGCGGGCCTTGAGCGGGTTGGTCTTCACCCCGGGGCCAAATCCATCGAACCGCATGAACGCCACCAATCTTCGCCACATGTCTCAGGCTTCCATACATTATGCTGCAGTGCAGCAATTACAACCCCTGGAGGTAGGGACAACAGCGCTCCAAGACCTGATTTCACGCAACCTTTACCAAGAAAAGGGCTTTGCTGCTGCCTTCGCGCAGGGCAGACGTTATTTGCCGCATGGCGTACGCGGCTCATGCACGGGATTTGCGGAATCTGTTGTCGGTTGCGGCGAAGCTGCGCGTGCTGGCGGCTGAGACATGCGCCAAGGGTGATCAGGTGCTTTACCTGATGACGGCCGAAGCGCTGGAAAAGCGCGCCGAGCGGCTTGCCGCCGCCCTACCGCAAGAGCATCACGATAGGGAGGTGGAGAATGACGCGCCCTGGCGGCATCGGCCGGTGGACCTGATCATCTGATACGGTGCTTGCGGGCGCCATCGCCGCATTGGAATATGCGCCGATGGAGCAATATCTGTATTTCGGCAGTCTGGGGCTGCATGAGCGCCAGTACCAGATTCCCAATTTCATTGGCCTGGCGCTGGAGCCCGCCCATGACCGGGAGATCCGCCACGACCTCGCCGCCGCCCTGCCCTTTGCCGACAACAGCATCGCCAAGGTCCAGGCCCAGGACGTGCTGGAGCATCTGCCCTTCGACAAGGCGCCCTTCGTGCTGGACGAGATCTACCGGGTGCTGAAGCCAGGCGGCACCTTCCGCCTCAGCGTGCCCGACTATCGCAGCCCGCCGCTCAAGCGCCGTTCACTCTATGACGCGCGCGGACGGGTGATCGGTGATCTGTTGATGGGCGCCACCAGCTATCTGGACGAAGACACCGGCGATGCACGGATACGCTTCAGCGAGGACGGCGACGCCCATCTCTGGTTTCCGCGCTATGAGCTGATCACGCACCTGATCCTGAAGTCGGAACTGCGCAAGGCGCAGATCCATTTCTATCAGGCCTTCCTGGACGACCACACTTATCTGTGCGAACCGGTCCCCGAAGACGAGATGTTCGTGCAGCGTGCCGCGCCGCACGACCGCCGGGCCGGCGGCGCGCCGATTTCCATCGTCGCAGATTTCGTGAAATAGCGTGAAACTCGCCCGCGTCGCACACCTCGCCTATATCGTGACCATCGCCATCAAGGGCTTTGATGGCGCGCTGGAGACATTGGGCGGACTGGTGATCTGGATCACTGGACCGCAGCGCATCTATCGCTGGGTGTTCCGGGTGACCGCGCCCGAATTGTACAACGGCGACCATGTGCGCGCGGTGACGGCGGTCCGGCGCGGGGCCGAACACCTGGCCGTTAG
>CANBZE010000257.1 GCA_947373775.1 Alphaproteobacteria bacterium | reverse complement strand
TAGGCATGACTTTGCCGCGCCAGCGACAAATAGGTGGCAAGTGCTTCGGGCATCGGCCCTGACAAGCCATTCAACCGGGCGATGCCGTTCCTGGCCTCGCCGGTCTTGCCCGCCTGCTCGCCGGTCAGATCGTAGCGTCCGCGCCCGGCATGGCTGTCCAGCACGGCGAAGGCCGCGTCCTTCTTCTTGAGGTGCTGCAGGATCGCCACCAGCGCGATGTGCTTGACCACATCGGCGAAATTCCCTGCATGATAGCCGTGGCGGTAGTTCATTTTTTTTGCGGGGGTTGCCAGACCAGGAAACGCCAGGCCGCGAAGATCGAACCCGCCAGCAACCCGCTGACGATCATCTGCGTCGTCGAGGACGCCACCTGAAGGTTCCAAGCGATGAAGGCGCCACCCAGCGCCACCATCAGGGAAATTCCGATCATTTTCCTGCTGCTCATCTGCTAATCCGCCTTCAGTACGGCCAGTTCGTTGCCGTTCGGGTCTAGAAACTGGAACCGGCGGCCGCCGGGAAATCCAAAAATCGGCCTGGTGATCTTTCCGCCCGCCTTCACAACCGCCTCCAGCACTTCCTCCAGATTTTCAACCGCGATGACGGCCAGGGGGCCTGCGGTCGCTTCGCTGCCATCGCCCTGAAGACCCAGGTCGACGTCACCCGTCATGGTGCAGGAATAGCTCGGACCAAAATCGGTCAAGGACCAGCCGAAAACCCCGGAATAGAAATCTTTCGCGGCGGAAAGGTCTTTGGCAGGCAGTTCGATGAAGTTGATGCGGGCCATATGTATCTCCACAAGCGTCTATTGCGATATCTGTTCCAGCGGCAAGTCACGCGTGCGCGGCCCGAAGGTCCCGATCACCACCGCCACGATGGCCATGCAGCCGGCGATGAAGACGAACACGCCTGCCGCGCCGAACTCACGCAGGATGGCGGCGATGACAAAGGCGCTGAACACGGTGGAAAGCCGCGAGAAGGAATAGACAAAGCCCACCGCCTGTGCCCGCACCCGGGTAGGGAACAGCTCGGGCTGATAGCCGTGATAGGCAAACGACATGATGTTGTTGGCCAGGGTCAGCGACACACCGCAGGCGATGACCGCGAGCATTGCATGCGCCTGGGTGAAGGCCAGTCCCGCTGCCGCAATGGCCAGGGCGGCGCCCATCACCACCCATTTGCGCTCCCACCGGTCGAACAGCAGGCCCAGCGCCGGCCCGAACGGCGCGGAAATGGCGATGATGAAGGTGTAGCCCAGGGATTTGGTCACCGAGATGCCGCTGGACACCAGCAGCGCCGGCACCCAGCTGGCAAAGCCGTAATAGCCCGCCGCCTGAAAGACATTGAAGACGATCAGCATGACGGTGCGGCCCAGATAGGGCCGCCGCCAGATCTCACGGAAGCTGCCCTTGCCCTGCTCGGTGCGGACCTCCCCGGGCTCAGGCAACTCCGCGCCTTCCAGCCGCGCTTCCACTTCCCAGGCTTCGACGATGGCCTCGGCTTCGGCGGAGCGGCCATGGCTCGCCAGCCAGCGCGGGCTTTCGGGCAGGCGCGCGCGCACGAACCAGGCCAGCACGGCGCCCACCGATCCGGCCATCACCACAAAACGCCAGCCATCCAGCCCCAGCACCACATGCGGCACCAGCAGCCAGCCCAGAAGCGCGGCCAGCGGAATGGCGGAGAACTGGATGATGTTGGACACGGCAAAGGCGCGGGCGCGCATCCCCGGCGGCGCCAGTTCGGCGATGTAGGTGTCGATGGTCACCAATTCGACGCCAATGCCGATGCCGCAGATGAAGCGCCACAGGTTGAGATCGAAGGCATCCTGCTGGAACGCCATCACCAGCGAGGCGGCGGCGTACCACAGCAGCGACCCGGTGAAGATCACCCGCCGCCCCAATTTGTCGGCAACAAAGCCGAACAGGGCGGTGCCCACGAACAGCCCGCTGAAGAAGGCAGCGACGAAACCGGCAAAGCCGGTGGTGCCGAACAGGCCCGGTGTGGTGGTGGTGAGGATGCCCGACTTCACCAGGCCGGGCTGGATATAGGCGGCCAGGAACAGGTCGTAGAATTCGAAGAAGCCGCCCAGCGACAGCCATGTCAGGCGGCGCCAGAAACCGCGCGTGGCCGGCAACCGCTCCAGCCGCGCGGCGATGGACGCGCCGCCATCCCTATTGGGGAGGGGCAACCTCAGCGGCCTTCATTTTCGCGGTGCACGTCATGGGTGACGACGCCGACATTGGGGGGCGGCATCTTCAGCCAGTCCTTGCGCTGCATGGTGCTGACCGTGTCTTCATGGCCGTTCTTCCAATGCTCGTGCATGGAGTCGGCGCTGAACTCATAGTCGCGCGCATTTCCCTCATAGGATTTCTGCTGGTAGATCAGCTGCAGGATGGTGGCCTGGGGCAAGTCGGCCAGCTTCTCGCGCATCGCCCGCTGTTCGTCGGTCAAATCCGCTTCGGGCACTTTGACCAGCGCTTCATAGGCGCGGCTTTTCCAGCGCTGCAGCCGCGCGAACATGTCGGTCACCTGGCGGGTGCGCGAGGAATACATGATGTCCTTCTGCCGCCCCAGCACGTCCGACATGGTGCGGGGCAGGTCGCCCCGGGCGCTGAACAGGTCGACCTGGAACACCAGGGAATTCACGCCGTCATCCTGGGCCAGCAGATGCTGCAACGGTGTGTTGGAGACGATGCCGCCGTCCCAGAAATAATCGGTGCCGATCTGTACCATGGGAAAGGCGGGCGGCAGAGCGCCACTGGCCAGGACATGCTCGACGCGGATTTCTTCCTTGCGGTTGTCGAAAAAGACGTAATTGCCGGTCAGCACATGCACCGCGCCCACCGCGAAATGCACATCGCCTTCGTTCAGCCGCTTGAAATCCACCAGCTCTTCCAGCGTCTGCCGCAGCGGCGTGTTGTCATAAAAGCTGGTGGCATCCTTGGCGCCCGGCGGCAGGAACCAGGGATTGACCTTGTGCGGGTTGAACATGCCCGGCTGGCCGAACAGCGCGGTGGTCAGGGCCGATACGGTGTTGCGGCTCTGGCGGTAGATGTCGCCGTCGGGCGTATAGGGCCAGATGCTGCGGTCGGTGATGCGGTCCCAGAATTCGCACAGCGCCGCCAGCCGCCGCTCCGGCGCATTGCCGGCGATCAGCGCCGCATTGATGGCGCCGATGCTGACACCGGAAACCCATTCCGGTTCCAGTCCGGCTTCATGCAGCGCCTGGTAAACCCCACCCTGGTAAGCGCCCAACGCGCCGCCGCCCTGCAGCACCAGGGCGATGCGGCCGCAATTGTCCGGGCGTGGCACGGGGGCGTAGCGGTGACCGGCGGGATGCGGGGGATGGAGGGGCTTGGTGTCCATGGGCGCGAATCATACCTGAGTTCGGGACCTTTTCCGACCGGTTAAGCGTCCCGCTGCGGCCTTATCGCCCATTCAGATAACACACGCTTGTGCCATGCTTTGCCCGGAATTCATGGGAGAAATGTTCATGGCTGCGACCCTCAAAGGCAAAGTCGCCCTCGTCACCGGCTCCACCTCCGGCATCGGCCTGTCCATCGCCCGCACATTTGCCGGCGAAGGCGCCGACATCTGCATCAATGGCTTTGGCGATGCCGCGGCCATCGAAAAGGAACGCAGCGGCATCGAGAAGGATTTTGGCGTCAAGGCGATCTACAGCGGCGCCGATATGAGCAAGGGGGCCGAGACCGAAGCCATGGTGGCCGACGCGATCAAGCAGCTCGGCTCGGTGGACATCCTGGTCAACAATGCCGGCATCCAGTTCGTCTCGCCGGTGGAGGAATTCCCGCCCGAGAAATGGGACCAGATCATCGCCATCAACCTGTCCAGCGCCTTCCACGCCACCCGCGCCGCCGTACCGAACATGAAGGCGAAGAAGTGGGGCCGCATCATCAACACCGCGTCGGCGCATGCGCTGGTCGCCTCGCCCTTCAAGTCGGCCTATGTCGCCGCCAAGCACGGCATTGCCGGCTTCACCAAGACGGTGGCGCTGGAGACCGCCACCTTCGGCATCACCTCCAATGCGATCTGCCCCGGCTATGTCTGGACGCCGCTGGTGGAAAAGCAGATCCCTGAAACCATGGCGGCGCGCGGCATGACCAAGGAGCAGGTCATCAACGACGTGCTGCTGGACGCCCAGCCCACCAAGCAGTTTGT
>CANBZE010000256.1 GCA_947373775.1 Alphaproteobacteria bacterium | reverse complement strand
TGGCGCTGCCTTCATTGACGGCGGCTTCCACCACTTCGCCCATGATGGACTTGCCGAACTGTTTCTTGAGATGGGAGACCGGCGCCTTGCCCGGACGGAACCCCTTGAGGTTCACCTTGGGCTTCATCTCTTCCAGGCGCGCATTGACCCGGCCCGCCAGCTCGCTGGCGGCGACGGTGACCGTGAACTGCTTGTGCAGGTCCTGGGAAAGGGTCTCGCTGATCTGCATGTCACTTCTCTCTTTCAAACACTCAAATTCATTGCCGCGCCATCGACTGACGCGCGGCCCTCAAGTCGCTGACGCGCGGGCCGCTTGTCATTCCGCACGGCCCGGCCGGGCCGGGCGGAATGGTGCGGGCAGAGGGACTTGAACCCCCACGACTTTCATCACTGGAACCTAAATCCAGCGCGTCTACCAGTTCCGCCATGTCCGCGTTTTTTGGCAGCCGGAAAGCCACCGAAGCGGGCCCCTATAGCAGGGGATTCCAGGGGTTGCTAGGGCCGGGAGCGGGCCAGCTTTCCGGCAGGGCTCAGAAGGACTTGAGATAGACCGCCACGTCCCAGAACCGGCCGAATTTGCGGCCGACTTCCGTCAGGGTACCTGCCAGCCGGAAGCCAAAGCTTTCATGCAGACCCACCGAGGCGGGGTTGGGAGGCACAATACCGCCAAGGGCGCGGTGGATATCCTCACCCGCCAGCGCCTCGAACAGGGTGGCGTAAAGCTTGCGGCCCAGACCCAGCGCGGTGACTTCCGGCGACAGATAGATGCTCGTCTCGACGGTTACCAGATAGCCCGCGCGCTCCTTGTAGGGATGCGAACTCGCCCAGCCTACCGGTTCGCCATTCTTCACCACCACGAAACATTGATAGCGCCCGGTTTCGGCAAAGCCGTCGAACCAGGCGCGGCGTTGTTCCATGGTGCGCGGCTCGATATCGAAGGTGACCGGCGTCTCGCGTACATAATGGTTGTAGATCGCCAGCAGGGCCGGAAGATCGCCTTCTTCCACCCGACGAATGGCAATCTCGCTCATAAACCCAGCCCCGTCAGCACCTCGGGCATCATTTCCGGCAAATCCTCGGCGATCAAGCCTGGCCCGAAACGGTCGGCGGCATCGCCGTGCAGCCAGGCGCCGCAGGCAGCGGCGTCGAACGCGCTCATGCGCTGGGCGAGCAGCCCCGCGATCAGTCCGGCCAGCACATCCCCTGCTCCCGCCGTCGCCAAGGCCGGCGGGGCATTGGCGTTGATCGCCGCTTTGCCGACAGGATCGGCGATCACCGTGTCACCGCCCTTGAGCAGGATCACGCAGCCGGCACGCGCACTGGCCTGGCGCGTGGCATCGACCTTGGAAGCGCTGGCATCCAGCAGGGCCGGAAACAGCCGCTCGAATTCCCCGGCATGCGGCGTCAGCACACAACGATCGTGCAGACGATTGAACAGCGCCTCGGGATCGTCCTTGAAGGAGCTCAGCGCATCGGCGTCCAGCACGACGGCGGCTCCGCTTTTCAGCGATGCATCCACCAGCGCGCGGGTTTCTCCACCGATCCCCAGACCCGGGCCGATCACCAGCGCATTCAGCCGCTGGTCGGAAAGGAGTTGCGTAAGCCCCTCCGCGCCCTCGAAGGGCTTGAGCATGATGGCCGTGAGATGGGCGGCATTGACCGCCAGCGAGTCCGGCGGCGAAGCGACACTGACCAGGCCCGCCCCAACCCGCAAAGCCGCGCGCGCCGCCAACCGCGCCGCGCCGGTGGCATGGGCCGCGCCGCTCACCACCACGGCGTGGCCGCGGTCATACTTGTGTGCCTGGGCGCGAGGCCAGGGGAATTGCCATAGTGAAGGCGTGTTCTCGTGCAGCGTGGTATCGGCGGCTGCGTCCGGAATACCGATATCCGCCACCACCACCTCGCCGCACAGCGCGCGGCCCGGCAGCAACAGATGCCCAGGCTTCTTGCGGAAGAAGGTGACGGTCAACGACGCGGTGACATACACCGCACCGAGCGGCTGGCCGGTATCGCCGGACACGCCGCTGGGAATATCGATCGCCGCCACCGGCAAGCCGTTCAACGCCTCGACCATCTGCGCGGCTGCGCCTTCCAGCGGGCGTGACAGCCCGGCACCGAACAGTCCGTCCACCACCAGCCGCGCGCCGTCCAGCGCAGCGGGAGTCAGCGCCACCCGTGCGCCTTTCCAGCGCGCGGACATTTCGCCGGCATCGCCCTTGTGATCGGCGTCATGCGCCACCCGCACGGTGAAACCCTGCTCATCCAGGTGACGAGCCACGACAAAGCCGTCGCCGCCATTGTTGCCCGGCCCGCACAGCACGGTGACCGGGCACGGCTTGAAGCGCTCCGTGATGGCATCGGCCACGGCGCGGCCGGCATTTTCCATCAAGGTCAGGGACGGCACCCCGTGTTCCACCGCAAAGCCATCGGCCCTGGCCATCTGCGCGGTGGTGAGGATCTCGCCGCTCATGCTTTGACGAAATAGCTTTCCAGCCGCGCCAGCGACTGTTCGATCAGGGACTGCTGCTTGCAGAAGGCAAAACGCACGAACGTGTCCGGCATGCCGCTCTTGAAGAAGGCCGAGAGCGGGATCAGCGCCACCCCCGCCTCGCGGATCAGCCGCTCGCAGAAGGCAAAGTCCCTCTCATTGGTCAGCTTGGTGATCCCGGCGGTGAGGAAGTAGGTGCCCTCGCAAGGCTGCACTTCAAAGCCCAGTTGGCCCAAGCCCGCCGCCAGCACATCGCGGTTCTTCTGCAGCCGCGCCGTCAGCGCCAGCGGAAACTCCATCTCATGGGTCAGGCCATGCGCCACGCCAAGCTGCAGCGCCGGCGACGTGGTGAAGGTGAGGAACTGGTGCGCCTTGGTCACCACGCTGACCAGCTCGCGCGGCCCCGTTACCCAGCCCACTTTCCAGCCCGTCAGGGAAAATATCTTGCCCGCCGAGCCGATACGCAAGACCCGCTCGCGCATTCCCGGCAGCGACGCCAGCGGGATATGGGCGCGGCCGTCGAACACCAGATGCTCATAGACCTCGTCGCAGATCACCACGATGTTCGTGCCGGTCACCACCTTGGCCAGAACGTCCAGTTCCGCACGGCTGAAGACGCGTCCCGCCGGGTTGTGCGGCGAATTGATCAGGATGGCCTTGGTCTTTGGCGTGATGACGGCGCGCAGCGCCTCTTCGGTCAGGCGCCAATGCGGCGGCCCCAGCTGGATCGCCTTGACCACCGCGCCGGCGGCTTCGGCCATGGGACGGTACGAGTCATAAGTGGGCTCGATCATCACCACTTCGTCACCCACACCCGCCATCGCCATCAGCGCGCCGGTGATCGCCTCGGTGCCGCCCGAAGTGATCAGCACTTCGTCTTCGGGGTCGTAAGTCAGGCCATAGAATTTGGCGCCATGCGCCGCCACCGCCTGGCGCAGCACCGCAAGGCCCTTGGAGGGCGGATACTGGTTGGGGCCGTCGATCAGCTGCTTGGCCGCGACTTCACGCAGCGAGACCGGCCCATCCTGGTCGGGAAAACCCTGCCCCAGGTTGATGGCGTCATGTTTCAACGCCAGCACGGTCATGTGCTGGAAGATGCTGGTCGGCAGGCTGGAAAAGACGGGATTGGGCATGATGGGAATGTTTAGGGGAGGTTGGCCGCTTGGGCGAGCCCCAGCTTGCCTGCCCTCTTCAGGGCATTTGGAGCTGATCTTTTCTGGCGCTTTATTGTGCAATATGTATATTTTATAGGCTTTTTTCGACGATCTGTGGATGGGCGTTCCCCAAGTCATTGAACAGACTGCGCTTTTTTTCGGCAAAAACCGGCACAACTCCTGCTAAAGCGTTAACGGAGCCGTGCCCATCCGGGCGCGCGGAGGAGCACATGAAGAAGATTGAAGCCATCATCAAGCCGTTCAAGCTGGATGAAGTGAAAGAAGCGCTGCAGGAAGTTGGGGTCCAGGGCATCACCGTCACCGAAGCCAAGGGCTTTGGCCGCCAGAAGGGTCATACCGAACTTTACCGGGGCGCCGAATATGTCGTGGATTTCCTGCCCAAGGTGAAGATCGAGATCGTCATCAACGAAGACCGCCAGGAAGCCGCCGTGGAAGCCATCCAGAAGGCTGCGCGCACGGGCCGCATCGGCGACGGCAAGATTTTCGTCCTCAATGTCGAGGAAGCCATCCGCAT
>CANBZE010000255.1 GCA_947373775.1 Alphaproteobacteria bacterium | reverse complement strand
CCCAAAGTTTGGAGATTTCAGATGAAAATTAGAACCCTCCTGCTCGGCGCCCTTGTCAGCGCCGGCACCTTGACCGCACTGGCCGCGCCTGCCTCCGCCTATATTGCCTGCAACCGCGAAGGCGATTGCTGGCACACCGAAAATCGCGTTGTCCGTCCGGGCGTGCGGTTCGATTATCATCCGGACGACTATTACTTCCATGAGCGCTGGGATGGCGATGCGCGCCGCCATTGGCGCAGCGATTACCACCGCGACCGCGGTTACTATCGCAACGGCATCTGGATCACTTTCTAACGTTTCTAAATTGCCTTTGAGTCTCTTGCCGGGCGGCGGAACCTGATCCGGGTTCCGCCGTTCTTCTTTTTGGGAGGCGGTTTTCACCTCAAGATGGAGACTTCCATGAAGATCAGAACCCTTGTCCTTGGCGCCATTGCCGGCGCTGGTGCCCTGGCTGCCATGGCGGCGCCTGCGTCCGCCGCTGTCAGCTGCAACCGTTATGGCGATTGCTGGCACACCACCGAGCGCTACGATTATCGTCCGGCGTTCGGCATTACCGTACATGACGACAACTGGCGCTGGCGCGCGCATGAGCGCTATCGCTGGCGTGAACATGAAGGCCGCGGCTATTGGCGCAACGGCCTGTGGATCACGTTCTAAGCGAATCTGATTCTGCAAAGGGCGGCGGGACCTCACCGGGTTCCGCCGTTCCTGTATTCAGGCAGCAGCCCCAACTGGCAAGTTATCAGCTCCGGTTGGTGCGAGCCCTGCCGGTTTCCGCTAGCGTCCGGTCGGAGAATCGGCGGGCCGCGATGAGCACTGCGTTCGAACAAACTCTGGCTGCATTCCTGGACACCATTTCGTCCGCCGCGCTCAAAGACGTGGCGCGGCATTGGGGCGAGTGCTGCCATGACGGCAAACTGGCAAGCTGGAATGACCTTCGGCCGGCCGCCATCAAAAAGCACCTTCCCATTGTCTGGAGTTATGGTTACGACGCGGAAAATGACGATTTTATCGGACGCCTGGCCGGCGCCAAAATCGCCCGTCTTTCAGCTGGTCCTTTCAAAGGCGTACGGCTTTCTGAAATACGGCCCAGTGACCGTTACCCGCGTTCGCTCCTTCGTGCGAGGCGCGTGCTGAATGAGCCGGCGCTGTATCGCGGCCATGGTCTGGTCTACCAAAGTGCGGAGAGCATCGGGGTCGGAGAGCGCATTGTGATGCCGCTCGGAGGAGACGAAAGTTATCCTGGCGGTATTTTCGGAGCCTCGGAATTCCAAAGCACGGCCAACTGGCAGAATCTGTCGCTCAATCCCAATGGCGAAGACGAGCTGTGGTTCTCGCTTGAGGGCGTGGTGCCGGGCGATTGCTCTTATTTGAGCATGTCTTCGGGCGCACACCCCACGACATGCGCCAGCTTTTCCAAATTGGTGGGCGCAATGGCGCGGACACGCCCGGTCAGAAAGCCGAGAACCTCGCCGGTGGGGACGCCGGCGGCGCGCGCCCATTGTGTGGGCGTGAGGCGGCGGACCTGCATGAAGGCGCGGAAGGCTTCACGCTGTTTTCCGATCTCCTGGCCCCCGCCGTGGGACGCGGCGAACTTTTGAATCGGCATTGTGACTTCGCCCATCAGGACATTGGGCTTGGTGAAACGTGAATTGGACGTTCGCACCGGCGGGGATGGTTCGGGGCGCGGCTTGATCGGCGGGCTGGAGGGGATCGGACGATGTTCCGGCGCGGCGTCCAGCGGATGGCCGCGCATGCCCGCCGAGCGGCGCGGTTTGCCGTCACTTCCATTATTGTCAGTCACTTGAATCCGTTGCCCAGCAGCAGGCGCGTGGCGGCGGTGACGTCCTTCTGGCGCATCAGGCTTTCGCCCACCAGCACGCTGGTGACATGGGCGCCGGCCAGGCGCTTGAGATCGGCGGGCGCGCTGATGCCGCTTTCAGCCACCACATGAATGCCCTTGGGCACCTTGGGCGCCAGCTTCAGGGTGATGCCCATGTCGGTGACAAAGGTCTTCAGGTTCCGGTTGTTGATGCCGATCAGTTCGGCATCCAGGTCCAGCGCCCGTTCCAGCTCGGCTTCGTCATGCACTTCCACCAGCGCGTCCATCTCCCAGCGCGCGGCTTCGTCCAGCAGCGCCCTGGCATGGTCGTCGTCCAGCATCGCCATGATGATCAGGATGCAGTCGGCGCCCCAGCTGCGCGCCTCCACCACCTGGTAAGGCTCGATCATGAAATCCTTGCGAAGCACGGGCAGGCGGGTGACCTCGCGCGCCTGGGCCAGATATTCCGGCTTGCCCTGGAAAGACGGCTCGTCGGTCAGCACCGACAGGCAGGCCGCGCCGCCTTCTTCATAGGCCATAGCCAAAGCGGGGGGATCGAAATCGGCGCGGATCAGGCCCTTGGACGGGCTGGCCTTCTTGATCTCGGCGATCAGGCCGTACTCGCCGCCGGCCTTCTTGTCTTCCAGCGCGGCGATAAAGCCGCGCGGCGGTTCCACGTCCTTGGCACGGGCTTCCAGTTCGGCGCGGGTGTCCCTGGACTTGGCGGCCGCCACTTCCTCTTTCTTGTAACCCAGGATCTTGTCGAGAATGCTCATCGTGTTGCTTTGATCAACGCGTCCAACTTGGCCTTGGCGCCGCCGCTGTCCAGCCCCTGCGCGGCCATGGCTGTACCCTCTTGTACATCTTTTGCACGCTCCGCCACCATAAGGGCGGCGGCTGCGTTCAAGAGCACGATGTCGCGGTAAGCGCCGCGTTCACCGTTAAACAGCCGTTTCATCGCGGCGGCATTGTGGACCGCATCGCCGCCCTTGATGTCGGCCAGGGGCCAGCGCGGCAGCTTGGCATCTTCCGGCGTGATTTCGCGGGTTGTCACAATGCCGGCGTCCAGCACGGCCATCTGCGTGGCGGCGCTGATGGAAACCTCGTCCAGACCGTCACGGCCATGCACGATGAAGGCGCGTGTGCTGCCCAGCGCCCGCAGCGCCTCGGCATAGGGAACCAGCCAATCGGCCGAGAACACGCCCACCAGCTGGCGCGTTACCCGGGCAGGCGAGGCGAGCGGCCCCAAAAGGTTGAAGATGGTGCGGCGGCCGATCCGCTTGCGCGCCGCGCCGACATGCTTCATCGCCGGGTGATAGGTTTGCGCGAACAGGAAGACCAGGCCCGTTTGCGCCAGCACGGCTTCGGCCTTATCCGGTGCAAGATTGATATTGACCCCCAACGCTTCCAGCACGTCAGCGGCGCCGCTGCGCGAGGAGGCGGAGCGGTTGCCATGCTTGGCGACGGGAACCCCGCAGGCCGCCACCACGAACGAGACGGCGGTGGAGATATTAAGCGTGCCCAGCCCATCGCCGCCGGTGCCGCACAAATCGATGGCGCCGGCCGGTGCAGCCAGGCTGAGCATGTGATGGCGCATGGAGGCGACGGCGCCCACCAGCTCATCCACCGTGGGCTTGCGGTCGGCGGTGGCCGACAGATAGGCGATGATCTCTTCTTCGCGCAGCTTTCCGGTGAAGATGGCGTCGAACAGGCGGCGGGTATCGTCCAGGCCTAGCGGCTGGCCGGCTTGCGCCTGGGCCAGGGCGGCGGGAAAATCCACCGAGGCGCTGGTGACTTTCATCGTCAGGCCGGGACCTTGGCGAACTCGCGCGCGATGGTCAGAAAGTTGTTCAGCAGCGCATGGCCGTTTTCGGACGCGATGCTTTCGGGATGGAACTGCACGCCATGCACCGGATGGGTCTTGTGCATCACGCCCTGGATCACGCCGTCATCCGATGTGGCGGTGACTTCCAGCGCGGCGGGCATGCTGGGCGGATCGATGGTGAGGGAATGATAGCGCGTCGCCAGGAAATCATTGTTGAGGCCGCGGAACACCGACTTGCCGGTGTGATGTATGCGCGACAGCTTGCCATGCATCGGCTCGGGCGCGCGCACCACCTTGCCGCCATAGACCTGGCCGATGGCCTGGTGACCCAGGCACACGCCCAGAATCGGCATCTTGCCGTCGGCCAGCTTGATCACGTCCAGGCAGATGCCTGCCTCGTTGGGGGTGCAGGGGCCGGGCGACAGCACGATGCCTTCGGGTTTCAGCGCCAGCGCATCGGCGGCCGAAATCTCGTCATTGCGCACCACGCGCACATCCGCCCCCAGCTCGCCCAGATAATGGAAGAGGTTGTAGGTGAAGCT
>CANBZE010000254.1 GCA_947373775.1 Alphaproteobacteria bacterium | reverse complement strand
CTGTACTATCTGCAACGGTTGCGCGACGAAGCACATCGTTTTGTCATCGGCGGCCATCGCAAGAAGCGCAGCGCCGCCATCGGCGTCAATCCGCTGGACGAGATCGCCGGGGTGGGCGCCAACCGCAAGCGGGCCCTGTTGCAGCATTTTGGTTCTGCCAAGGCGGTATCGGCCGCCAGCCTGACCGATTTGTCAGCTGTGGAAGGCGTCAGCGCCACCCTGGCCAAGAAAATCTTCGATTTCTTTCACCCCAGCGCGTGACGTAAAGGCCAGAGCAGTTCTAAACTGATTGCATGTTCGCCCTGCCCAATGCCCTCACCATCATGCGCATCGTCCTGGTGCCGATTTTCGTGACCGCCTTCGTCATGCCGGGCGATGCGGCGCGGCTGGTGGCCTTTGCGGTATTCGCCCTGGCGGGGATCAGCGACTGGCTGGACGGCTTTGCCGCCCGCAAGCTGAAGGCCGGATCGGATTTCGGCCGCATGCTGGATCCCATCGCCGACAAGGTGCTGGTGGCGGTGGCGCTGATGATGCTGGTGGCCGAAGGCACCTTCCGCAAGGATATTCCCGGCACCGGCGAAAGCGTCTTCAGCCTGCTGCGGCTGGTGCCTGCGCTGATCATCCTGTCACGCGAGATACTGGTATCGGGCCTGCGGGAATTTCTCGCCGGTACCCGCGTCAGCGTGCCGGTCACCAATGTCGCCAAGTTCAAGACCGCGGTGCAGATGATCGCCATCGGCGCCATGATCCTCACCCCGCTGGCCAGCACATATGCGCCGGACCTGCCGGGCAAAACCTATACCGGCATCGCTTACATCCTGCTGTGGGTGGCTGCCGCCCTGACCGTCTATACCGGCGTAATCTATTTCAGGAACGGCATGGCCTATTTGCGCCCCGGCGTAACGCCGGATAGTTAGGCCGAAACCGTGGCCACGCCGCGGACTTCATCCGCATAAGCGTTCATCAGCGTTTCCGTCAGCGTGCCGGGTTTGAATTTGTAGGGCCCGATCTCCGACACCGGCGTGACTTCCGCCGCCGAACCGGTGAGGAAGCATTCCGTGAAGTTGTTCATCTCTTCCGGTTCGATATGGCGTTCGATCACGCGCACCCCGCGCGCCTTGGCGATGGTGATCACCGACTGGCGGGTGATGCCATTGAGGAAGCAATCCGGATCGGGCGTATGCAGCACGCCGTCCTGCACGAAGAAGACATTGGCGCCGGTCGCCTCCGCGACATAGCCGCGATAGTCGTACATCAGCGCATCGGCATAGCCCTTGGCTTCCGCCTCATGCTTGGAGATGGTGCAGATCATGTAGAGGCCGGCCGCCTTGGCATGCACCGGTTCGGTATCGGGTGCGGGCCGGCGCCAGCGGGAAATATCCAGCCGGATGCCTTTCAGCTTTTCGGCCGGGCTGAAATAGGACGGCCATGGCCAGCAGGCGATGGCGACATGGATGGTCGTGTTCTGCGCCGACACCGCCATCATTTCGCTGCCGCGGAATGCCACCGGGCGCAGATAGCCATCCTTGATGTTCTGCACCGCCGCGGCGTCGATACAGGCCTGGTTGATCTGGTCCTGGGTAAAGGGAATCGTCATCCCCAGGGTTTCGGCCGACTTGAACAGCCGCGCCGTATGTTCCTTCAGCTTGTAGATGGTGCCGTTGTAGATGCGCTGCCCCTCGAACACGCAGGAGCCGTAATGCAGACCATGGGTCAGCACATGGGTCTTGGCGTCCTTCCAGGGCACCAATTTGCCGTCATACCAAAGGGCACCGTCGCGCTGGTCGAAAGGGATCACGTCTGCCATTGAAAACGTCCTCAACACGAACCCGGGCGGGCTTGCCCGCCTTTGTGGGAGGGCCTAGTTTTTCTGTCATGTATTGCAGCATGTCCGGCGCGAAAACCGCAAGGGTCACAAGGGCTTTTTGGCCCCCTGCCGGGGCATGGCTGCCATGAGTTTGCCCCCGAATACGCCCATGAATGGACTGGGATCGGACGAACCGCACCTTTTGGTGGTGGATGACGACGAGCGTCTGCGCGCCCTGCTGCAGCGCTATCTGTCCTCCAACGGTTACCGGGTGACCGCCGCGCCGGGCGCCGCCGATGCCCGCGCCCTGATGAAAAGCATGGAATTCGACCTGCTGATCCTGGACGTGATGATGCCCGGCGAGTCCGGCCTGGAGCTGACCCAGAGCGTGCGCAAGGACAGCGCGGTTCCCATCCTGATGCTGACGGCGCGCGGCGATCCCGCCGACCGCATCGCCGGGCTGGAACTGGGTGCCGACGATTACCTGCCCAAGCCATTTGAGCCGCGCGAACTTTTGTTGCGCGTCAATTCCCTGCTGCGCCGCTCAGCCCCGCCCGAAGCGCCCGCGGTCGGCCCGGTGCGCATGGGCGAGGCGGTGTTCGATCCCGCCAACTCGCGCCTGGTGCGCGGCGGCAAGCCGGTGAAACTGACCGGCGCGGAAGCCGCCCTGCTGCAATTGTTCGCCACCCATGCCGGGCGTCCGTTCAGCCGCGGCGAACTGTGCAAGCGGCTGAACGTGTCGCTGGAACGGTCCATCGACGTGCAGGTAACGCGCTTGCGCCGCAAGATCGAGGAAGACCCCAAGCTGCCGCTCTACCTGCAGACGGTACGCGGGGTTGGCTATATGTTGGTTCCAGATCGTGGATAGGTCCGTGGCGCCAACCCTGTTTTTTAATAGCCCCAATGCGGGCGCATTGGGGCGTGGCTACATGCTGGTGCCCGATCGTGGGTGACGGCTTTTCCGTCAAGCGCTTCCTGCCGCGCGGGCTGTTCGGCCGCTCGCTGATCATCATCGTCGCGCCGATCGTCATCCTGCAGGCGATCATCGCCTATGTGTTTTTCGAGCGCGACCTGGATACCACCACCCGCCGTCTGGCCCGCGACGTCGCCGCCGACATGGCACTACTGGTGTCGCTGGAAGACACCCATCAGGGCGTCGAGCGCGAGAATCTGCGCGCCCTGGCGGCGCGCCAGCTCAACTACCGCATCCGCTTCCTGCCACGCGAAGACATCGCGCCCTATCGCGGCAAGCTGACCAGCACCATCGATCTGGCGCTGGACGATATCCTGGAACAGCGCATCGGCAGTGACCGGGATTTCCGCACCGCCCGCATCGGCGATGATTTCGAGATCCGGGTGGATGTGAAGGACGGCGTGCTGGCGGTGCTGGTGCCGCGCGACCGCGTCACCGTCTCCAAGCCGGATATCTTCATCCTCTGGATGGTGGGCTCTTCGCTGCTGCTGATGGGCATCGCCATCCTGTTCCTGCGCAATCAAGTGCGGCCGATCGAGCGGCTGGCCCGCGCCGCCGACAGTTTCGGCAAGGGCCGCGCCGTGCCCGACTTCAAGCCCTATGGCGCCACCGAAGTCCGCCGCGCCGCCCAGGCCTTCATCACCATGCGCGACCGGCTGGAGCGCCATGTCACCCAGCGCACCGAGATGCTGGCGGGGGTCAGCCATGACCTGAAGACGCCGCTGACGCGCCTGAAGCTTACGCTGGCGATGATGGAGGGCGATCCAGAGACGGGGGCCATGCGCGCCGACATCGCCGAGATGGAGCATATGCTGGACGAATATCTGGCCTTTGCCCGCGGCGAAGGCGGCGAGGAAAGCGCCGTCACCGACCTGGGCGAAATGGTGCGTGACGCCGCGGCTGCCGCCGCCAGGGCGCGCCAGCGCGACGGCATCACGGTGACAGCGCCCAATCACATTGATGTCAGCGTCAAGCGCGCGGGCCTGCGCCGGGTGCTGGCCAACCTGCTGGACAATGCCCTCAAGCACGGCACCAAAGTGGCTGTCACACTGACGCAGGAAGACCGGGTGGTGGAAATCGCGGTGGAAGACAACGGCCCCGGCATCGCACCGGACCGCCATGAAGAAGCCTTCCGCCCCTTCCGCCGCCTGGACCAGGGCCGCAACCTGCAAAGCGGTGGTTCGGGCTTGGGTCTGGCCATCGCCCGCGACATCGCCCGGGCGCACGGCGGGGATATCCTGCTGGATAAAAGCGCGCTGGGCGGCCTGAAGGCGACGATACGATTGCCTGTCTAGTTCGATCGTGGGCCGCTGCCGCTCGCTTGTGCTCGCGGCGTTCGCCGTTTTCGCAGGTCCACTGGACCTGCTCATGCGCTTCGCGCAACACGGCTCACTAACGCAGCTCTTCGGCCC
>CANBZE010000253.1 GCA_947373775.1 Alphaproteobacteria bacterium | reverse complement strand
AAACTTTGAAGAAAGCGGGTCTTGCGACGCTTGCCAGTGTCGGCATGCTTGCGCTGACCGCTGGCGCCGCGTTTGCGGCGGATGCTCCCAAGGATCCGCTGAACTCGGGCGATACCGCATGGATGATCACCTCATCGGCGCTGGTGCTGATGATGACCATCCCGGGCCTGGGCCTGTTCTATGGCGGCATGGTCCGCAAGAAGAACGTGCTGGCCACTCTGGCGCAGAGCTTCGGCGCCACCGCGCTGATCACCGTCCTGTGGATGGTTATCGGTTACTCCATCGCCTTCACGCCCAATCCCGACGCGGGCATGAACAACTGGATCGGCGGCTTCAGCTACCTGTTCCTGGCCCCGATGAAGCTGACCTCCGTGTCCAGCCTCGCCGGTACCATCCCGGAATCGGTCTACATGTTCTTCCAGATGACCTTCGCGATCATCACCCCGGCGCTCATCGCGGGCGCCTTGGCCGATCGCATGAAGTTCAGCGCCTTCCTGTGGTTCATGGCCCTGTGGCTGCTGCTGGTCTATTGCCCCATCGCCCATTGGGTCTGGGGCGGCGGCTGGCTGGGCGCTGCGGGCGCGATGGACTATGCCGGCGGCTCGGTGGTGCACTTGAACGCGGGTACCGCGGCTCTGGTGACCTGCCTGGTTCTTGGCAAGCGCATCGGCCTGGGCAGCGAGAACATGTCGCCGCACAACCTGGTGCTGTCGGTCATCGGCGCTTCGCTGCTGTGGGTTGGCTGGTTCGGCTTCAACGCCGGCTCGGCCGTCACCGCCGGCTACAACGCTGGTATGGCTGCCGCCGCGACGCAAATCGCGACTGCCGCTGCCGCGCTGGGCTGGATGGTTGCCGAATGGATCGTCGCCAAGAAGCCTTCCGTGCTTGGCATGATCTCGGGCGCCGTCGCCGGTCTTGTGGCGATCACCCCGGCTTCGGGCTTTGTCGATCCGGTGGGCGCGCTCATCATCGGCATCTCGGCCGGCGTGGTCTGCTACATCTCGGCCGTCTGGGTTAAGAAGATGTTCGGTTACGACGACAGCCTCGACGCCTGGGGCGTGCACGGTGTTGGCGGCGCGCTCGGCGCCATCATGACCGGCATGTTCGCCAAGGGTGCGATCAACTCGGTCTACCCGAAGGGCGGCTGGCTGACGGACGGCAACTTCGACCAGATGATTGCGCAGTTCAAGGATGTGGGAGCGGTGTTCGTCTATTGCGCCATCGTCACCTTCATCATCCTGAAGGTGATCGACCTGGTCATCGGCCTGCGCGTCTCGCCGGAAGTTGAAGTCGAAGGTCTCGACATCAACCTGCATGGCGAAACCGTCCACAACTAGTAGCGTCGCGTTTCTCCCCAAACTTGGGGCGCTCCTCACGGAGCGCCCCAAGTTTTTTGTGGTCGCTTTCGCTTCGCGAACGCTCCGGGCGCCCTCCTCACCGAGGGCGCCCTTTTGCTTTGTGGGCCGGCGCTTTATGGTCTCGCGCCATGTCTGATCCCACCCGTCTTGCCGCCCTGCCTGAAGGTCCCTTTGCGCGTCTCGCGGCGCTGCTGAAGGATATCCCGCCCGGCAAAGAGCCGATCAGCCTGGCGTTGGGCGATCCGTCCGGCGCGGTGCCCGAATTTGTCAAAGAAGCGCTGGCCCGCGAAGCCGCAAGGTTCGGCAATTATCCGCAGATCGCCGGAACGCAGGAATGGCGTGAAGCGGCCGCGGCCTGGGTCGCCACCCGTTTCGGCCTGCCATCCGACCGCATCGCTGCGGACCGGCATGTCCTGCCGCTCAACGGCACCCGCGACGGGCTGTTCAGCGTGCTGTTTCCGTTTGTGCCGGAAGCGAAAGCGGGGCAGCGGCCGATCGTGGCGATGCCCAATCCCTTCTACCAGGTCTATGCCGCCGCAGCGTTGGCCTGCGGAGCCGAGCCGCTCTATGTCCCCGCGCTGGCCGAAAATGGCTTCCTGCCCGATTACGCCGCGCTGCCGGATGACGTGCTGGCGCGCATCGCAGCCGTCTATGTCTGCTCGCCGTCCAATCCCGAAGGGGCGGTGGCGACGCAACCCTATTGGGACCGGCTGTTCGAACTGGCCGAGCGCCACGACTTCATCGTGCTGGCCGACGAATGCTATGCAGACATCTGGTTTGACGCTCAGCCGATCTCTGCCCTGACGGCGCGCTTCGCCCAGTCGAACGGCTTTTCGCGCCTGCTGAGCTTCCACTCCCTGTCCAAGCGCTCCGGCCTGCCGGGCCTGCGCAGCGGCATGGTGGCGGGCTGCGCCAACCTGATCGCCGCGTTCCGCGCCTTCCGCAACGTCGCCGGCCCGCAGGTGCCGACTCCGATTCTGGCCGCCAGCGCCGCCTGCTGGCGCGATGACGCGCATGTCATAGCGGGCCGCGCCGCCTATGCCGAAAAGATGGCGGCGGCGATGCGCATTTTGGGCGATCGCATGAAGCGGCCGGGGGGCGGATTCTTCCTCTGGCTTGAGGTCGGCAATGGCGAGGAATTTGCCCTTAAGGCGTGGCGCGATCAGGGTGTCCGCCTGCTGCCCGGCGCCACGATGGGCCGGGAAATTTCGCCCGGAAAAACCCAGTCAAACCCTGGCTTTTCCTACGACCGGGTGGCGCTTGTTAATGACTTGTCAACCATTATGACCGCACTCGAAAGGCTGAGAGAAATTCTCTAGCGGACGGGTTTTGGCATGGCGCAGTCACGCATGATCGGTGGGGTCTATCACCCCCGCGCCCGGGGCGGCGCCATGAGCGACGCCCTGGCCGATGCCCGGGCCGCCATGAACCGGCTGGTGCGCATGCTGGCGATGCGCGGCGCAGGCCTCACCCTGATGCTGGCGGCCGGCGCGGCGCTGGTGGCGCTGCTGAGCTATTCGGCCGATGACGCCAGCCTGAACAACGCCAATCTGCGCGACGTCTCCAACTGGCTGGGACCGTTGGGCGCGGTGGCGGCGGATCTTCTGCTGCAGATTTTCGGCTGGGCGGCGCTGGCTTTCCTGGCGCCCCTGTTCGTGTGGGGCGCGCGCGCGCTGCGCGGCAAATCCCTGAAATACGCCATGTGGCGGCTGCTGGCCTGGCCGCTGGGCACCATCACCGTGGCGGCGGGCTTGGGGCTGTTCCCCCGTTTCGCCAGCCTGCCGGCCGGCAGCGGCGGCATGATCGGCATCGCTTCCACCGGACTGTCACAGCATGCCGCGCAGGTGTGGAGCACGCCTGCCCTGGCATGGGCTCTGCCGCTGACGCTCATGATCGCGGGCCTGCCGCTGGCCTTCCTGGCCACCGGCCTGCGCTTCATGCCCATCGCGCGCGGGATTGCGAAAATCCCGTCAGGCGCCGCCTGGCTGGCCGGCTTCCTCAAAAAGCCCGACATGGGCTTCGGCCATCACGACGATGATGAAGACAGCGAAGAATACGAAGACGACGACGAAGGCGCCTATCACCTGGACGCATCGGAAGACGATGATGGCGCGGAGCGCCCGTCCATCGCCGCCAACCGCCTGGCCGAGCGCCAGAAGACCCGCGTCAAGCGTGATGCCCGCGGCCCCGCCATCCCCAAGCGCGCCGACAAGCAGCCAGCGCTGAACCTGGCTTCGGGCGATTACCAGCTTCCCGCTTTGGGCCTGCTGGCTGAGCCGGTCGCGGTGAAAGACACCCATGCGCTGTCCGATGAAGCGCTGGAAGAAAATGCCCGCATGCTGGAAGCGGTGCTGAGCGATTTCGGCGTCAAGGGCCGCATCACCGCGGTGCGCCCTGGCCCCGTCGTCACCTTGTATGAATTCGAGCCCGCCGCCGGCGTCAAATCCAGCCGCGTGATCTCGCTGTCCGACGATGTGGCCCGCTCCATGTCGGCGGTCGCCGCCCGTATCGCCACCATCTCGGGCCGCAACGTGATCGGTATCGAGCTGCCCAACCAGACGCGCGAGACCGTGTATCTGCGCGAGATGTTCTCTTCCGCCGATTATGAAAAGGCCCGCGCACCGCTGACCCTGGCGCTGGGCAAGACCATCGGCGGTGAGCCCTTGATGGCGGACCTGGCCAAGATGCCGCATTTGCTGGTGGCGGGTACCACCGGCTCCGGCAAATCGGTCGGGCTCAACACCATGATCCTGTCGCTGCTCTACCGCATGTCGCCGCAGCAGTGCCGGTTGATCATGATCGATCCCAAGATGCTGGAATTGTCGGTCTATGACGGCATTCC
>CANBZE010000252.1 GCA_947373775.1 Alphaproteobacteria bacterium | reverse complement strand
GGACCGCACCGTTCATGGTCCAGATCGAGACCGAGAAGTCGGTCTGGTTCTGGAAGGCGATGTCGCTCTTGCCGTCATTGTTGAAGTCGCCGGTGCCGACCGCCTTGAGGTTGACGCCGTTGTTCAGCGCCGCGCCCGTGGTGGCGACCGTGCCGCCGTTCATCAGGAACACTTCGGTCTGGCCGGTGGTGGTGTTGGACCACAGGATGTCCGACTTGCCGTCGCCGTTGAAGTCGCCCGAGCTGGTGATGTTCCAGCCGGCGCCCGGACCCGTGACCGTGGAGGCCGAGTTGACCGTGCCGATGGCGTCGGTCGAGTTGGCCTTCATGATCAGGATGTGGCCGTTACCGGCGCCGTCCTGCAGCAGCACGTCCGAGGACGCGTCGCCGTTGAAGTCACCGGCGGTGATGGCGGTCCAGCCGGCGGTCGAAACGAGCGGAGGCAGGGTAAGAGCGGTGGTGGTAAAGGTGGTGGTGGGCGCCGGACCTGTGATGCCGGTGACCACGGACAGGTTGCCCGCACCGTCCTGCAACAGCAGGCCGGCATTGCGGTCGGTGTCCGGGGTGAACTGGCCGGTGCCGATCACCTTCTGGCCCACAAGGGGGGTCACCAACTGGATCGGGCCGCCCGGCTGGACGCTGATGAAGGTGTCGCCGGTGGTGTTGTCCTGGAAGATCAGGTCGCCGAAGCCGTTATTGTTGGTGTCGCTGACATGGCTGGGCGACAGGAACTTGATGCGCTCGACGTTGGTCAGGGTGTCGGTGGCGTCCGGTCCGACTGCGACCGTCACCGCGCCCGGCAGGACGCCGGTAACGGTGTACTGGTTCTCGCGGCCGGAGAAATAGGCCACGTCGGTGCCCGTGCCGCCGTCCAGTGTGTCGTTGCCGGTGCCGCCGAACAGAATGTCGTTGCCGCCCAGGCCGTTCAGGGTGTCATTGCCGCCCAGGCCCGACAGGAAGTCGTTGCCCGCGCCGCCGGTCAGGGTGTTGTTGCCGTTCGAGCCGGTCACGCTGCCCTGGATGTCGGCCGCCAGCTGCACGCTGCCGAACTTGTTGAGGATGTTGCTGGCGCCGTTGAAGATAAAGGTGCCGGCTCCCAGGTCGATGCTGGCCGTGTTGAACACGGCGGGCGGGCCCGGATTGAAGGTGTCGTTCAGGACCAGCGTGTTGTTGCCGGTGCCGTTGAAGATGTTGCCCGACACGCTGGCGCTGTAGGTCGGTCCCAGCTCGTTCAGGGCGATGTCCATTTCCTGGGCGCCCAGGTTCACGATGTTGCCGGTGATGGCGATCTTCTGGCCGGTGGCTTCCAGCACGACCGCGCCGAGATTCGCCGCCTTGGAGATGCTGATGATGTTGCCGCTGAGGGTGGCCGTGCCATTGGCGAACTTGGCATCGGCGGCCAGCAGTACATTGTTGATGTTGCCCTGGACGATGTTGCCGCTGACGGTGGCGGTCTTGGTGCCAAAGCCGGGCATGCCGTGATTGAGGGTGGAGTCCGGGGTAAACTGGCCGGCGCTGGCGGTGATGGACACGTCCGTCGCGGCGGTGCCGGTATACTGGACGATGTTGCCGCTGATGGTCGCGGTGGCGTTGCCGTTCTTGGCGCCGTCACCGGCGGTCGCGAAGGCGTCGATCTCGATCTTGGTGAGGTTCTTTTTGGTCTGGATGATGTTGCCGTTGATGGTCGCGGTGGCATTGCCGCCATTGCCCGTGCCGTTGCCGTTGCCGCCCGTGGCGGCGCCGGTAATCACCAGGGTCGGTCCGACCGGATTGTTGTAGATGTTGCCGGCGACGTTGATGGAGGCATTGCCGCCATTTCCGTTCGCGGTGCCGTTGCCGCCGATGGCGGGCCCCGGGACGGTGTTGGTGTCGGCGCCGATAATACCGGCATAGTTCAGGGTAACGTTCGCACCATTGGCCATGTGAAATTCCCTCGCCTGTTGCGGCGTGCCCCAAAAGCGGCGCACCCCCAGCATTTCAGGCGGCAGTCTCATTATGAAACACTTTGGAATTCAAGGGGGCTGGCGGCTTGTTTCCATTGGCATATTTGTGAAAGCACACAAAAAGCCGGGAAAACCGCCGCGTTAGGCAATTAACTATGTTTTGGGATAGTTGGCTTGGCCACCGGTTGTGATGCCGGCCGTACGCTTTAAGGCCTTGCGCTACGGTTCGCGCAGGCTCTCGTCGCCGATGCGCAGCACCGGATCCAGCATGTAGGACGCAATGGTGCGCGTGCCGGTCTTGATTTCGGCCGAAGCGACAAGGCCCGGCTTGAGATAGATGTGGCGGGACGCCATGCGTCCTGCCGAATCGTTCAGCTTCACCTGGGCGTGATAGACCAGCTTGGAGCCGTCATCGCCTTCCTTGATGGGCAGCGAATCGGGACTGAGCACGGTGAGCACACCGCTGACGGTGCCGAAGCGCTGGAACGGATAGGCTTCCAGCTTCACGCGCACCGTGTCACCGAGTTTCAGGTAAGACACATCGCGCGAGGGCACATTGGCTTCGACATAGAGGTCGGCGCCATCCGGCACGATGGTGACAAGGGTTTCGGCTTCGCGCAGCACCGAGCCCACAGACCGGTCGGCGACCTGCTGGATCACGCCGTCCACCGGCGCGACCAGTTCGGTCAGCTCGTGCATGCGGCTCGCCTTGTTCATGTTCTCGGTCGCTTCCGACAGGTCCTGCCGCGCCTTGACCAGTTCCTGATTGTGATCGCTGCGCCACTTCTGCAGGTAGGCCTGGCGTTCATGCTGGGTCTCGGCGCGTGAGGCGATCTGCTTGTCGCGGTCGCCGGCGGTGTTGCGCAATCGAAGCTGGGAATCGATCAGCGCGCTCTGGGCCCGCATCACGTCCAATGTCGCGGCGGCCTTTTGCTGGCGCAACCGTTCCTGCATGTCCACCACGCGCTGGGCCATGCCGAGCTGCTGCTGGATGCCGGGGATCGAGTTTTCGTCGGTGCGGATCGCGGATTCGACCTGCGCCAGCCGGCTGTCGCGCTGGCTGACCTCGGCCTGGAAGTCGCTCATTTCCTGCTGGTAGATCTGGCCCTGGGTGTTGCGCTCGGGCCCGTCCTCGGGACCGGCGGTGAAGGGCGCGCCGCTGAGCTGGGCTTCCAGCCGCTGGGTCTGGGCTGTGAGAGACGCGATCTTCTGCTGCAGCGAATTGACATCGGCATTGGCGAAGGCCGGATCGAAACGCACCAGCACCTGGCCCTTGACGACATGATCGCCCGGCTTGACCGCGATCTCGATGACCTTGGAGGTGCTGAAAGGCTGCATCACCAGCATGGGCGTGCGGGTGGCGATCTTGCCCGGGGCCACCACGATGCGGTCCACCGTGCCGATCACCGACCACAGCACCGCGGTGGTCAGCAGGATCAGCACGATCCACAGCGCGGCATGGGCCGAGATCGGCACCGGCGCTTCTTCTATGGCGGCGGCATCGGACTGGAATTCGTTGGTGGTGCGGTCCAGGCGCGGGTCGCTGCGGAAATTGTCATTGGCCCGCTGTTGCTTGACGGGGGAGGGTGCGTCGCTCATGCCGCACCCGTATGCTGCTGGTTCCACAACTGGTTGTAGACGAAGTTGCGCTGCAGCAGCTGGGCGTGGCTGCCGACATCGTTCAGCATGCCATTGTCCAGTACCAGGATGGCGTCGGCGTCGCGGATGGTGGCGAGGCGATGGGAGATCACGATGGTGGTGCGGCCCTTGGCGATTTCCTTCAGGTTCTTGACCACCACGGCCTCGCTCTCCGGGTCCAGTGCGCTGGTCGCTTCGTCGAAGATGATGATGCGCGGCTGGCGCAGCAAAGCGCGGGCGATGGAGATGCGCTGTTTCTGCCCGCCCGACAGGTTGACGGCGCCTTCTTCCAGGTCGGTGTCGTAGCGCTTGGGCAGTTGCTGGATGAACTCGTCGGCGCCTGCCATGCGCGCCGCCCGCACCACGTCTTCATAAGACGCGGTGGGCTCGCCCATGCGGATATTGTCCTTGATGGAGCCGCGGAACAGGAACGGCTCCTGCGGCACCACGCCATTCTGGCTGCGCAGATAGCCCAGGTCGATGTCGCGGATATTGTGGCCGTCGATGCGGATGGAGCCTTCGCTGGCCTGGTGCATGCCCTGCAGCAGCGCCGAAAGCGTGCTCTTGCCCGAACCGCTGCGGCCCACAAGCCCGACCATGGCACCGGCGGGAATCTTCAGCGACACCTCGCG
>CANBZE010000251.1 GCA_947373775.1 Alphaproteobacteria bacterium | reverse complement strand
CCAGCAGGTCGATCTTGTTCAGCACCTCCAGCATGGGCCGGTCCGCGCCCAGCTCGTCCAGCACCGCCAGCACGTCCGCCTTCTGGGCGGCGCTTTCGGCATGGGCGGCATCGCGGACATGGACGATGACATCGGCCGCCAGCACCTCTTCCAGGGTGGCGCGGAAGGCGGCCACCAGCTCGGTCGGCAGGTCGGCGATGAAGCCCACCGTGTCGGACAGGATGATGCGGGTGCCATGCGGCAGCTTCACCCCGCGCATGGTGGGATCCAGGGTGGCGAACAGCAGGTCCTTGGCCAGCACCTCGGATTCGGTCAGCCGATTGAACAAAGTGGATTTGCCGGCATTGGTGTAGCCGACCAGCGCCACCACCGGGAACGGCACCTTTTTGCGCGCCTGGCGGCCAAGGCTGCGGGTCTTCTTGACCTTCTCCAGTTCGGCCTTGATGCGCACGATGCGTTCGGCGATCAGGCGGCGGTCGCTTTCGATCTGGCTTTCACCCGGACCGCCCAAAAAACCGAAGCCGCCGCGCTGGCGCTCCAGATGGGTCCAGCTTCTGACCAGCCGTGAGCGTTGATAGTTGAGATGCGCCAGCTCGACCTGCAACCGCCCTTCCCGCGTCGCGGCGCGCTCGCCGAAGATTTCCAGGATCACGGCGGTGCGGTCCAGCACCTTGCTGTTCCACGCCTTCTCCAGGTTGCGCTGCTGCACCGGCGACAGGTGGGCATTGACGATGATGACGTCGGGCTCCTGGTCCCTCGCCAGGATGGCGATCTCCTCGACCTTGCCGGTGCCCAGCAAGGTGCCCGGCGTGGGACGGGCCAGCGGCGCCACCAGAGCTTGCACGACATTGAGGTGGATAGCGGCGGTCAGGCCAACCGCTTCCTCCAGGCGTGCATTCGCATCCCGCAGCGCCTCGTCCTTGCGGCTGCGGTTCTTCGGCTCGACGTGAATGACGAAAGCGCGGCTACCCAACTAGGCTTCTGCCGGCTCGTCCTGGAGCTGAATCGGGCCCATCGGCATCACCGTCGAAATGGCGTGCTTGTAGACCAGCTGGCTCTGACCATCGCGGCGCAGCAGCACGCAGAAATTGTCGAACCAGGTGATGTTGCCCTGAAGCTTGACGCCGTTGATCAAGAAGATGGTGACGGCGGCTTTGCTCTTGCGGACGGCGTTTAAGAACGTGTCTTGAAGGTTCTGTTGTTTATCGCTCATGGGTTCGCCCATTGTTTCAGCCGCCCGGGGGTTCAGGCGGCACCTTGATCTTCAGTCTAACGAAATGCTGCAATTGCGAAAGACAAAAAAGATGAAGTTTTATGCCTTTTTGCCGCCTGATTTGGCGGCATAAAGCTCACGAATGCGGCGCGTCAGCGGCCCCGGCTTGCCGTCTCCGACCGGTTCACCATCAATTGTCACGACCGGCACGCCCGCGCCTGTCGCCGAAGACAGGAACGCTTCCTTGGCGGCCTTGGCCTCGGCGACCGTGAACTTGCGCTCCACGATCCTGATCTGCGCTTCGGCAATGGCGTCCAGCATGATCTTGCGCGTGACACCGGGCAGGATGGCGCTGGACAGATCGCGGGTGATCACCGTGCCGTCCTGCGCCACGATCCAGGCATTGGTGGACGCGCCTTCGGTGACAAAACCATCCTTGTCCACCAGCCAGGCTTCGAAGGCGCCGGCCTTTCGCGCCGCCTGCTTGGCGAGCAGGTTGGGCAGCAGCTGCACCGTCTTGATATCGCAGCGCCCCCAGCGGATGTCGGGCTGGCTGGAAACGCCGATGCCCTGCTCCAGACGCTGCGCCAGGCCCGCCGCGTCGATGGCGCGCATAGTCATGATCAAGGTGGGACGGGGCGCATCCACCGGCGGGACATGGTCGCGCTTGACCGCGCCGCGCGTGGTCTGGATGTAGAGATAGCCTTCAGGGATGCGGTTGCGGGCGATCATCTCGCGCATCACGATCTTCAGCGCCGCGCGGCTCATCGGCATGGGCATGCCCAGCTCACCCAATGAACGCTCCATGCGGTCCAGATGGCCGTCTTCGTCGGTGGGCGCGCCGTTCTTGACCCCGGCAACTTCATAGATGCCGTCGCCCAATTGCAGCGCGCGGTCTTCCACATGCACACCTGCGCGCGCGAACGGCAGGTAGCGGCCATTGACATAGGCCACGCGCCCGGCCGGGGCGCGGCTTTCGGACCATTTCTTCATGAAAAACTCAGTGTCATGGCCCGCAAATGCGGGCCACCCAGATGACATCTGCACGATCGCGCCGATGAGGTCTCAGTTCTATTGTTCAAAATATGGCTCGTCTCACCTGGGTGGCCCGCACTCCGGCGGGCCATGACAGTGGGGGTTAGTTTGGAAAACTCTGCGCCGACCCAACCCCCAGCGACTTCAGCTTGCGATGCAGCGCCGAGCGCTCCATGCCGATGAAGGCCGCGGTGCGGGAGATGTTGCCGCCGAAGCGGTTGATCTGGGCCATCAGGTAATCGCGCTCGAAAATTTCGCGCGCCTCACGCAGCGGCAGCGAGATCACCAGATCGCCCGACTTGGAGCCGCCCATGCCGGCGCCCAGATCGGTGGGGAGCAGGTCGGCGGTCACTGCCTCGGTGACGTCGTCGCTGGCCAGAATCAACAGCCGTTCCACGATATTGCGCAACTGGCGGACATTGCCCGGCCAGCCATGGGTTTGCAGCACCGCCATGGCGTCGTCACCGATGATGCGCATGGGCAGCCCGCCGGCGGCCGACAGCCGCTTCATGAAATGGGTGACCAGCACCGGGATGTCGTCGCGGCGTTCCGCCAGCGAGGGGATGCGCACCGGCACCACGTTGAGGCGGTGATACAGGTCTTCGCGGAAGCGTCCGGCTTCGGTCTCGGCGCGCAGGTCGCGGGTGGTGGAGCAGATGACGCGTGCATCCACCTGGACGCGGGCCTGGCCGCCGACGCGGGTAAATGTCTGGTCGATCAGCACGCGCAGGATCTTGCCCTGGGTTTCCAGCGGCATGTCGGCCACTTCGTCCAGGTACAGGGTGCCGTTATGCGCCAGTTCGAACAGGCCGGTCTTGCGCGGCCCGTCACTGTTCTCGACGCCGAACAGTTCGGCTTCCAGCCGGTCCGGCTCCATGGTGGCGCAGTTGATGGCGACAAATGCGTTGCCGGAACGGCGCGAGCGGGCATGGATCAGCCGCGCCGCCACTTCCTTGCCCGATCCGGCGGGACCGGCGATCAAGATGCGGCTGTTGGTGGGAGCGATCTTGTCGATCAGCACGCGCAGCTGGGTTATGGTGGTGGAATTGCCCACCAGCTCGCCCTCGTCGCCGGCCTTGAGCTTCAATTCCTGCACTTCGCGCTTGAGGCGCGCCGCTTCCAGGGCGCGTTCCACCACATGCAGCAGCCGGTCGGCCTTGAACGGCTTTTCGACAAAATCATAGGCGCCCTTCTTGATCGAGGCGACGGCCGTCTCGATGGTGCCATGGCCCGAGATCATCACCACCGGCAGGTCGGGCTGCTCGCGCTTGATGGTGTCCAGTACATCGATGCCGTCCAGCTTGGAGCCCTGCAGCCAGATATCCAGCACCACAAGCTGGGGCCGGCGGGCGCGAATGGCGCTCAGAGCGGAGTCGGAGTCTCCCGCAACACGCGTGGTGTAACCCTCGTCATGCAGGATGCCCGCGATCAGGTCGCGGATGTCTTCCTCATCATCCACGATGAGGATCTCAGACGCGATCAGCGATCCGTTTTTGCTCATCTTCAGTTCCTTTCAGAGTCTTTTGTGCGAACGGGAAGGTCAATGTGACCTCCGCGCCTTCCCCGCCTTCCACGTCGGCGAGGGTGATGTCCCCGCCATGGTCTTCCATGATCTTGCGCACGATCGCCAAGCCCAGCCCGGTGCCCTTGGCGCGGGTGGTGACATAGGGCTCGGTCAGCCGGTGCTTGTGTTCCGGCGGCAGGCCGATGCCGTTGTCAGTGATGCGATAGGCGAATTTCGAGCCGTTCGGCTCCAAGGCGATGACGATCTTGCCCGGCTCGTCATCGCCCTTGGCGATGCGCGCGGCGATGCCCTCGCCCGCATTCTTCAGCACATTGGTGAGCGCCTGGGAGATCAGTCGCCCATCGCCTTCAAAATGCACCGGCTCTTTCGGCGCCGCCGTGCTGAAGGTGATGGCGGGATTGGCGACACGCTGCAGGAACAAGGCCTGCTGCAACAGTTCCTGGGCATTCTCGC
>CANBZE010000250.1 GCA_947373775.1 Alphaproteobacteria bacterium | reverse complement strand
TTCTTCAGCCATTCATGCACTTTCCATTCGCCGCCGATCTTCTCAGCGACGCGCAAACTGCCATTGTCCAGCGCGTCCAACGCCGCTTCCACGGCATCGCGTTCCGCGCCCCTGGACGACACGTTCAGGCCCTCGCGCTTGTCCCAGGCGGCGGTAATGGCGGCGCTCAAGTCACTCATGGTCAAATCCTGATGTCTTGCAGAAACTGGGTCAGATTGTCGGTCTCATGATCTATGTCGCCGGTGGCGACGTCCATCAAGGGGCCATGCTTGCCCCAGGGTGAATCGGTCTTTAGCCATACCGTGGTCATGCCCAGCTTGCGCGCGGGAACCAGGTTGCGGGCGATATCGTCGAACATAGCCGCGTTCTGGCATGCCACGCCACCCGCCGCCACCACGCTGTCATAGGCGGGGGCTTCGGGCTTGGGCGCAAAGCCCATGGTGCGGATGTCCCAGACATCGGCGAACAGGTGCGTCATGCCCAGCCGGTCCAGGATGCGCGCGGCATGATCGCGGCAGCCATTGGTGAAGACAAAACGCCGGCCCGGCAATTTTTCCAGCGCCGCGGTCAGCGGCGCATCGGGACCCAGGTCCGACAGGTCGATGTCGTGAACGTAAGTCAGATATTCGTCCGGCGCCGCGCCGTGCTCGCGCATCAACCCGTTCAGGGTGGTGCCGTGGCGGCGATACAGATCCTTCTGCCGCGCATAGGCGTCCTCGCGCGGCAGTTTCAGGAACGCCATGACATAGTCGGTCATGCGCGCCTCGATCTGCGCGAAGATGCCGTTGTCGGCGCGGTACAAGGTGTTGTCCAGGTCAAAAATCCATTCCGTCACATGACGAAAATCGGGACCGGAACCCGGTGTTTGCCTGCCTTTTTCCGCTTGTACGGCGCTTTCCATGGGCCGGAACATGGCGCGGGCGGAGGCCTTCCGCAAGCACCGTTAACGTATGTCCACCATGCCTGTTTAAAGGCTGTTAAAACGTGGAGCGCAGAATGGCGGCTGGGCCCGGGAGCAGGAAAACAGGGACTTCATGGACCGCCAAGCACCTGTCGATCGACGTTATGCCGAGAAGGCCGGCAAACCCGGCCTGAACCCGCGCGACGCGTTGGATATTCTGGATATTCGCACCGCGACTCCCGGCGGCGCCACCGAGCTTGCGGGCCGCACCGATGCCGGTCCTGATGTGCTGCATTATCTGGCCACCCATGCGGCGCCCGCCACGCGCGCGGCCGTGGCCGCCAATCCGGCATCGCCCGCGGTCACCAACCGCATCCTGGCCGATGACGAAAATGAAGATGTGCGCGCCGAGCTGGCGGTCAAGATTGCACGCCTGATGCCTGGCCTGTCGCAGCGTGAAAGCGGCCACGTCTTTGCGCTGACCATCGAGACGCTGGAATGTTTGGCGCGCGATGCGGCGGTGCGCGTGCGCGCCATCCTGGCCGAAGAGATCAAGAACCTGACGTGCGTCCCCAAGGATGTGGTGCTGCGTCTGGCGCGCGACCTCAACGCCGTCGTGGCGGCGCCCATCCTGCAATATTCCCCGTTGCTGTCGGACGCCGATCTGATCGAGATCATTGCCTGCGGACAGGTGCAGGAGGCATTGAGCGCCATTGCCAGCCGCAAGCCAGTGAGTGAGACGGTTGCGGACGTGCTGGTGCAGTCGCTGGACGTCTCGGCGGTCGCGGCCCTGCTTGTCAATTCCGATGCGAAAATCCGCAAGGAGACCATGGACAGCATTCTGGCCCAGGCTGAGGCGTTTAATGCGTGGCATATGCCATTGGCATTGCGCACCGACTTGTCGGCCCGCGCCATCCGCCGCGTCGGCAGCCTTGTCGGCGCCTCGATCCTGGAACGCCTTGCGGCGCGCAACGACCTGTCTGATGCCACGCGCATTCACCTGAACCGCGAACTGCGGGCGCGGCTGGCAGAGCCGCCGCGGGAAGCCGGCACGGTATCACCAGCGGAGCTGGTGGCGGCGGCAAAGCAGGAAGGTCACCTGGATGGCGCATTCGTGGAACAGGCGGCGCAGGCGGGCAAGCGCGACATCGTGACCTTGGCGCTGGCGCAGATGGCCAATCTCGACGAGCAGACGGTGAAGAAAATCCTGAGCGCGGGCAGCGCCAAGCCGGTGGTGTCGCTGGTCTGGCACACGCATCTGTCGATGCGCGTGGCGTTCAAGATCCAGACCTTCATCATGAAATTGCCGACGCGCGATATCCTGCCGGCGCGCGGCGGGGTGGGCTTTCCCCTCACCAAGGAAGAGATGCGCTGGCATCTCAGCTATTTCAACATCAATGCTTAGCCCCCGGGGGGGTTATCTTTTGAGCCCCGCTGGCCCGATATGCGCGACATAGCCGCTGACGCCATTGGTCGGCGTGGCGGCGAAGCCTGACTCGGCATATCCGCGTCCGCTGCAATTGTCGGCACCCTTGATTTCGAACGCCGCGGCCGTGGTGCAGAAATGCGCAGTCCCGCCTACCACCGTGCCGCCGCTCTTGCGCAGCGCCAGCAGGTACACCGCGTCGGTATTCAGGGGTGTGGTCACCGCCTTGGCGCAAGCGCCCGGCTGCACCGTCCACCAGCCGCGCGACACCGGTTTGCCGCCTTCGATCTGGCCCAGTGCCACCAGCAGCACATCGCGGGTCTCATTGCAGGCGGTATAGCCGGCGGGGGCGATTCTTTTGCGCGCCTCGCGTTCCAGCGTGTCGAACAGTTCGGTATTGCCGGCCGTGACAGCGAATTTCATGCGCTGGCGGAAATCCTGAAGCGCCGCGCCGGTGGCCTTGTCCGGCTTGCCGTCGATGCGGTCTATTTTATAGCCATTGTCCTTCAGCAGGCGCTTGACCCCGGCCAGCTGCGCTTCTGTGGCGTTCATGGCGGGTTGTTCGTCGAAGTTCATCGTCCAGACGCTTTTGCCGCGATTGTCCAACGGCGCGAAGGGCAACGCGAAGGTGTCCTCGGCGGTGCAATAGGGCTGGGTGACGCCTTTGGGAAGCGAAAAATTGGCGTCCTTGACGCAGACCGGATAGGCGCCGCCCCAGGCGCGCGAGGGACCCGAATGCGCCAGCGAGGTCCGGGCATGCACCAGATAGGTCTCCGCCGTCAGCGGCTCCTTGCGCGCCAGCTGGCATTCGCCCGGCGTGATGCGGGTCCAGCCCTGCGTCTGGCTGCGCGGGCTCTGAATCGCGGAAGTGGCGGCATAAAGAATATAGCTGGTGCGATTGCACAGGGTCAGCGCGGCCTGTGCCGGCGTGGCGGCGATGGCGCACACCAGCATGGCCAGCAGAAACTTCAGTTTCATTCGGCGGTAATCAAGGTGCCTGCGCCATGCTCGGTAAAGAGCTCCAGCAGCAGCACATGGGGGATGCGCCCGTCCAGGATGACGGCGGCGTGAACGCCGCCTTCCACCGCATCGATGGCGGTTTGGATCTTGGGAATCATGCCGCCCGAAATGGTGCCGTCCGCGATCAAGGCGCGCGCTTCGCGCACTGTCAGGCGCGGAATCAGCTTTTTGTCCTGGTCCAGAACGCCTTCGACATCGGTCAGCAGCACCAGACGCTCGGCGTTCAGGGCACAGGAAATGGCGCCCGCCACCGTGTCGGCATTGATGTTGAAGGTCTCGCCCTTGGTGCCCACGCCGATGGGCGCGATCACCGGGATGGTTTCCGACTTCATGATGGCATGCAGGACTTCGGGATTGACCTTTTCCGGCTCGCCGACAAAACCCAGATCCACCGCTTCCTTCTTGCCGGTCTCGGGATTGGTGCGGGTCATGGCGAGCTTGCGGGCTATCACCAGATTGCCGTCCTTGCCCGACAGGCCCACAGCGCGGCCGCCCGCGGCATTGATGCCGGTGACGATCTGCTTGTTGATGGAGCCGGCCAGCACCATCTCGACCACTTCGACCGCCGCCTCGTCTGTGACGCGCAGCCCGTCGATGAAGGTGGACTGGATGTTCAGCTTCTTGAGCATCGCCCCGATCTGGGGGCCGCCGCCATGCACCACCACCGGATCGATGCCGGTCTGTTTCATCAGGACGATGTCCTGCGAGAAATCATGCGCGCCGGTGTCGCTCATGGCGTTGCCGCCATACTTCACCACGATGGTCTTCTGGTCGTATTTGAGAATGTAGGGCAGCGCCTCGACCAGCACCCGGCCGGTCGAACGCCAACGCGCCAGGGTCCGCAGGTTGCGGTCTTCGGGTTCGTCGGAGGATCCGGCC
>CANBZE010000249.1 GCA_947373775.1 Alphaproteobacteria bacterium | reverse complement strand
TTTAGGGACTGGAGGCATTCTTGTCCCCTCGCTTTGTCCTGTTCGGTCCGGCGCATCTGACGGCCATTGCGCTGACACTGATGGTGCCGCTGGCGCTGGCCCTGCTGGCGCGGCATGAGCATCTGGGCCGCCATGCCGATCGCCTGGCGCGGATCGGGCTGACGTGTTTTCTGGCGTTCGGGTGGATCGGCTGGTACGGCCAGACCATAGGGCGGCACGAACTGCACCTGGACAATGGCCTGCCCATGAATCTGTGCGATTGGGCTGAAATCGCGCTGATTGTTGCGCTGCTGACCCGTCGCCAGTTCGCCTATGAACTGGGCTATTTCTGGGGACTTGGCGGCACACTGCAGGGCGTGCTGACGCCGCCCCTGTATTATGATTTTCCCGATCCGCAATTCATCTTTTTCTTCATCCAGCATGGCGGTGTCGTCGCCGCCCTGCTGTACCTGACCTTGGGGCAGCGCATGCGGCCGACATGGGAATCGCTGCCGCGGGTGGTCGCGGCCAGCTTCTGCTATCTCGGCGCCGCGGCGCTGGTGGATTGGGCCCTGGACGTGAATTACGGCTTTCTGCGCGCCAAGCCGCTGGGACAAAATCTTCTCACCGCCATGTCGCCCTGGCCCTGGTACATTCCCGAGCTGGTGATGGCAGGCATGGTCTTCGTGCTGATTTATTATATGCCCTTCGCGTTGGTGGACTGGGTCAGACCGCACCGGAAAAACGCCTGAAAAGGACTGGGCGCCCCAATTTTCACACAAGCTCGCAAGACGAAGGGATGTTGGCTAGGTTAGCCTGAGGGGGATTCACGGGTGGCGGCTTTCAGCATTCGCACTGGCATGCGCGACGCGTCGGCGGGCGCGATCTGCTGGATATTGTCCGCCGCCTATTGCCTGTCCTTCGCGGCGCTGATTTTCACCGGGCCCTTGGCGCCCTTCCTGGCCACCGGCGTGGCGGTGACCTTCCTGTCGGCAGCGGTGGGCGCGGCTATCGTTGCCTGGCGCAGCACTTTCCCCTTCGCCATCGGCGGACCTGACAACGCCACCTCGGCGGTGGTCGCAGCCCTGGTGGCCGGTCTGATGGCGAATATGGGCGCCACCGGTCATCCCTTGGGCGCGGCCCTGATCCTGATGGCGCTGGTCACGGTGGCGACCGGGTTGCTTCTGAGCGGATTGGGGCTCAGCCATGCGGGGCGGGCGGTGCGCTTTGTGCCCTATCCGGTGATCGGCGGCTTCATGGGCGCCACCGGCGTGGTGATGATCCTGGGCGCCGTGCAGGTGATTGCTGACCACCGGCTGAACCTGGGCAGCATCGCGCTGTTCGCGAACAGCCAGACCGCTGCCAAGCTGGCGGCGGGGGCGGCGGTGGCGTGCGTGCTGGAACTGCTGTTGCTGCGCTCGCGCAATGTGCTGATCCTGCCCGGTGTACTGGCGGTTGCGATCCTGGCGACGCATCTGCTGCTATGGGCCAAGGGCATTCCGGTCAGCGAAGCGCAGGCGCATGGCTGGATGTTCCATCCATCGCCGGCGGCGGCGCTGAGCTCGCCCTGGAAATTGTCCGAATTGCAGAACTTTCCGTGGATGGCGCTGCCGCATCTGGCGGGTGAATTCCTGGCGGTGATGTTCGTCGCCACCATCAGCGTGCTGCTGAACAGCACCGGCATCGAGATCGCCACCAAGCGCGAGGCCAGCGTGGACCGCGAACTCAAGGCGGTGGGCCTGGCCAACCTTGTGACCGGGGCGCTGGGCGGCATGGTTGGTTGCCTGACCTTGAGCCGCACCATCCTGAACCGGGAAATCGGTGCCACCGGGCGTATATCGGGTTTCACCCTGGCGGGACTATCGGCCGCCATGCTGGTGGTCGATCCGGCTTTCCTGGGCTATGTGCCAAAATTCGCGCTGGGCGGGCTGTTGTTCTCCACCGGCGGTCGTCTGGTGCTGCGCTGGCTGGTGAAGTCGGCGCGCCGGCTTCTGCCACTGGAATATCTCTCGCTGCTGGTGATCGCCCTGATGATCATCAATTTCGGTTTCGTCGCCGGCATGGCGATCGGCATCGTGATCGGCTGTTCCACCTTCGCCTTCAGCGCCAGCCGGGTCAGTGTCATCAAGTTCGGCTTTGATGGCACCGAATATCGCAGCTCGCTGGACCGCAGCGCCGATGACCTGGCGCTGCTGGCCCGCCATGGCGGCGAGATCCAGGGCATGAGCCTGCAGAGCTATCTGTTCTTTGGTTCGGCCAGCCGGCTACAGGAAAAGGTCAAGCAGCTGCTGGCCACGCGCAGCGAATGCCGCTTCCTGCTGTTCGATTTCCGCCTGGTGACGGGGCTGGACTCGTCGGCCAGTTACAGCTTTTCGCAGATCAAGGATGCCGCGGACGAGGTGGGGGCCAAGCTGGTGCTGACCGGCCTGTCAACCGAACTGGAACGCGCCTTCAAGGTTGCGTGCTTCCTCACCGGCGATGTCATCGTCGCCGGTGACCTCGATCACGCGCTGGAGGATTGCGAGCGGGCGGTGATCCTGGGGCACCGGCCCAGGCACGACGACATGGCGTCGCTGGAAGACTGGCTGGCCGAAGCGCTGGGCGATGCCGGTCATGCCGAGGCGCTGGCCCGTGTTTGCATTCGCCGTGATGTCGCGGACGGCGAAATCATCGCGCGCCAGGGCGATGCCGCGGACAGCATGCACTTTATCCTGGAAGGGCGCGTCGGGGTAATCGCAGGCGAGGGCGGTGTGCGCCTGCGCAGCCTGGGACGCCGGACCATCATCGGCGAAATGGGACTGATCGCACGGCGGCCGCGCAGCGCCACCATCCGGGCCGAACGGCCGAGCCTGCTCTACGAGCTGCGCACCAGCGACTTTGACGAACTGCAGCGCGACAACCCCGCCCTCAGCCAGGCGCTGCTGTCCTATATCGCCAGGGTGATGGCGGAGCGTCTCAGTTTCGCCAACCGGGTGATTGGTATCCTTCAGCGCTAACCGGGTATCACATCAAACGCGATGGTGGTGCGCGGTGTGGGACCGTGGAACGGCACCGTGCCGTGCCACATGTAGGACGGGAACAGCACCAGCCGTCCGGGCACGGGCTGGACGGTGCGGCGCGGCGGCGGGTTTTTGTCGCCAAGCTGGACGAAGCCGGACTCGCCAAACTTGATCCAGCCCTGCTTCTCTTTCTCGTCCTTCACCACCTCGGGCACGCCGGCATAGTAGCAGGAGCTGATCCAGCCCTTGGGATGGATGTGGTTGACGTGGAATCCGCAATCCCGCAGCCGCGACGACCAGGAACCGGCATAGCGGAAACCGCGCCCGCGCCGTGACAGGAAGGGATGCGCCTCATCCGGTGTGAGGGTGCCCAGATAACGGGCGATCACGTCGTTGATGCGGGCCTGGATCTTGTCCACCAAAGGCTGGCCGGAGCCGAACAGATGGCCTTGGGTCTGGGTGCCGCTGCGCAGGGTCTGGTTGAGATGCTCGCGCATGCCCGGATGCAGCTTGTCGAGGGCAGCGCAGAGTTCGGCATTGAAATCTTCCATGCTGGAAAAGCCCTCCGGCGCTTCCAGGTCGAACACCTGCACCAGGGAGTCATACCGGTTCAGCGCTTCGTCGCGTTCGTCGTCCATCAGACGCAGGCTCACGCTGGTATTGGCGATTGCGCTTTGGTGATGCCGGTCCAGGGCCAGCGCTTTTTCGCACAGGGCCAGCGCCTTCTGCGGATCCCGGCACAGCAGCGCCGCTTCGGAAGCGCTCGCCAGCAGGTCGGGGTCGGCATGGCGCGTCAGTGCCGCATCGAACGCCGCAGAGGCATCGCCATAGCGTTCCAGCAGCATCAGGGTGCTGGCGGCGCCGGCGGCGGCCACGATGTCGCTGGGGTCGGCGGCCAGCACGTCGCGGTACAGGGCATGGGCTTCCTCGCCGCGCTGTTCCTGGATCAGGAAGGATGCCTTGTCGAGCATCAGGTCCTTGGTCCTGGGTGCGCGGTCATAGGACTTGAGCGCGTCCTGCGAACGGTCCATGCGGTAGAGAAGTTCATTATAGGCGCGGTGCAGCGCCGGGTTGGCGGGATCATCGGCCAGCGCCTTTTCGAACACCGCTGCCGCTTCCTCGGGCCGCCGCAATTCCTGCAGCACTTCGGCGCGCAGCAGGTCCAGCTTGGGAATGCCGGGATTGAGGTTCCGGGCCTTGTCGAAATTCTCCAGCGCTTCGGCGTCCTTGCGCTGGGCGCGCAGCGCCA
>CANBZE010000248.1 GCA_947373775.1 Alphaproteobacteria bacterium | reverse complement strand
GGCATCGTCAAGGGCGAAGCGGTTCTTGATCTGGATTACGACGAAGACTCCACTGCCGAGACCGACGCCAATTTCGTGCTGACCGGCGCCGGCGGGCTGGTGGAGATTCAGGGCACCGCGGAAGGCGCCCCCTTCACCGAGGAACAGCTGGTGGCGCTGCTGAAGTTGGCGCGCAAGGGCATCGGCGAATTGGTGATCCTGCAAAAGGACGTACTGGCGTGAGGCTGCCGCGCGGCAGCCATCTGGTCGTCGCCTCGCACAACCAGGGCAAGGTGCGCGAGATCAAGGCGCTGCTGGGACCGCATGGCATCCAGCCAATCAGCGCCGGATCGCTGGGCCTGCCGGAGCCGGAAGAGACCGGGCTGACGTTCGCCGTCAATGCCGAATTAAAAGCGCATGCTTCCGCCAAGGGCAGCGGCCATGCCGCACTGGCCGATGATTCCGGATTGTGCGTGGACGCGCTGGATGGTGCGCCCGGCATCCATTCGGCGCGCTGGGCGGGACCGACCAAGGACTTCCGCATCGCCATGACCCGAATCCATGACGAGTTACGGCACAAAGGTTTGACGACAAGCGCCGCGAAGTTCGTCTGCGCCTTGTGCGTGGCGCTGCCGTCCGGCGATTCCTGCACGTTTGAAGGCGAAGTGCATGGCCGTCTGAGTTTCCCGCCGCGCGGCGATCACGGCTTCGGCTATGATCCCATCTTCATTGCCGACGGCATGGAAGATACCTTTGCGGAAATCGATCCGGCGAAAAAACACGCCATGAGCCATCGTGCGAAGGCGTTCGAGAAGCTGCTGCACTCCGGCATCTTTACGGAGAGTCTGTGAGCTTCGGCGTTTACGTCCACTGGCCCTTCTGCGCCGCCAAGTGTCCTTACTGCGACTTCAACTCCCATGTCCGCACTGCCATCGACGAAGACGGCTGGGTAGACGGCATCGTTGCTGAACTGGATTGGGTGGCGCAGCACCAAACCAAACGGCCGGTGGTCGAAACCATTTTCTTCGGCGGCGGCACACCTTCCCTGATGTCGGGCAAATCGGTCGGGCGGGTGCTGCAGAAGATCGCCGCGCTGTGGCCGATGGCCAACGATCCGGAAATCACCCTAGAAGCCAATCCGGCCAGCGCGGACGCGGCACGCTTTGCCGATTACCGCGCCGCTGGGGTTAACCGCGTATCGCTGGGCGTGCAGGCGCTGAATGATGCAGACCTGAAGAAGCTGGGCCGCCTGCATGACGTGGCTGAAGCCAAGGCCGCGTTGAAACTGGCGATGGCCAATTTCAGCCGGGTTTCACTGGATTTGATCTATGCCCGCCCGGATCAGACCGACGCGGCGTGGCGCGAAGAATTGCAACAGGCGCTGTCCTTCGGCACCGATCATCTGTCGCTCTATCAGCTGACCATCGAGCCGGAAACACCCTACGCCCTGCTGCACAAAAACGGACAGCTGCGGATTCCCGACGAGGACATCGCTGCCGGTCTTTATGAAACGACCCAGGAATTGACGGAGGCCGCGGGGCTTCCCGCCTATGAGATTTCCAACCATGCCCGCCCGGGGCCGGAGAGCCGCCACAATCTGATCTATTGGCGCTATGGCGATTATGCCGGGGTGGGACCGGGCGCGCATGGCCGGGTCAATCTGGGTGGCAACCGCACCGCCACCGCCGCGATCAAATTGCCGGAACGCTGGCACGACACGGTTACAAGGAACGGCCAGGGCTTTGCCGAACAAGTCGCCGTCTCGAACGAGGAAGCGGCGCGCGAACACCTGCTGATGAACCTGCGGCTGGCCGAAGGGCTGGACCTGGCGGGTTACGAACAGCGCTGGGGCGCGCGGCCCGACGCCGCGAAAATCGCTGCGTTGGTGGAGCAAGGCTTCCTGACAATCAACGGCGATGTGCTGACCGCGACGCTCAGCGGGCGCTTGCTGCTCAACCGCGTCATTGAAGAGTTGCTTGTTTAATGGTCGCTCCCGCTCTCGCGGACGCTCCTAGGAATTCCTGCGCTGGAACGTGGTCGGCGCGGGGCTGACCACCACCGGGCCGCTGGCCGTCATCTCCAGCACCGCCAGGCCGCGCTCCGACGTGCCGTCATTGTTGAAGCGGAAGATGCCGTTGACCCCGGCAAAGCCGTTGGGATCGGCAAGCGCGGCCGCCGTGAAGCGATGATAGGGCGCGCCTTGCGACAGCAGCGCCACCAGCGATACCGCATCATAGGCCAGGCTTGCGATCTGCGCCGGGGCGGCGCCGAACGCAGCGCGGTACTTGTCCACGAATTCGGCATCGGCATTGGGCGCGGGCGCGGCATACCAGCTACCCTGAAGGCTGGACTCGCGCGCGATCGCCTTGTCATCATCCCACAATCCGGTGCCCAGCAGCTTGACCTTGTCACGCGTGGCGCCATCCAGCGACAGGGTCGGCGCGATGGCGCGCAGGATCACGCCGCCCTGGGCGATCAGCACCGCATCGGCACCGCTCTTGGCCACCGCGCCAGCCGGCGCCGCCACGGCGCCGGCATTGGGCGCGAAGCTTTCCACATCCACCACCGTGCCGCGCACGGCGGCGACCGATTCACGGAAAGCGCCTTGCGCGACATCGCCATAAGCGGTCTGCGGCACCAGCGCCGCGAACTGGTGATGGCCATTGGCGGCGGCATAAGAGATCACCCGGCGCACTTCATTCTGCGGCAGGAAGCTCAGCAGATAGGCGCCATTGCCCGCGACATTCTTCTCGGTGGAAAAGGCCAGCACCGGCACGGCGCGGTCGCGCGCTATTGGAGCAACCGCCGAAACGGATGGTCCGAACAGCGGGCCGACAATGACTTCGGCGCCCTGCGACAGAAGCTGCTGCGCGGCATCGGCGGCCTTGGGCCCGCCATTGCCTTCATCGGCGGCCATCAAAAGAATGTTGCGGTTGCCGGCGGCGAACATCGCCAGCTCGGCGGCCTTCAGCATCGATCCGGCCAGGGCGCGGGTGCCTGCCGAGCTGCTGGTAAAGGGCAGGATGATTCCCACCCGCACCGGGGTGGCGCCATCGGCCAGGCCGGGCAGGCGCAGATAGCTGGGCTGGTCGCGGTCCAGGGGATTGGCGGCGATGGGCCCCTGGGGCACCACGGTCAGGGGCGCGGGCGGGGGCCCGCTTTCGGGCTTGGGGGTACAGGCGGCTATCGCAACCAACGCCGCAATGGCACAAAAGCGGGACATGAAACGCATCGGGCAATCCTTGTGACGCGCGAATCTAAGCCTTCGGGTAAGCCGGGTAAATCGCCTGTTTTTGTACCGCCCGAACGCGGCGGTTTGGCGGCAGGGCTCTATATTCTGGCGACCCCCATCGGCAATGCCCGCGACATTTCCCTGAGAGCGCTGGAAGTGCTGAAAGGTTGCGACGTCATCGCCGCCGAGGATACCCGCGTCACCGCCAAGCTTCTGTCCATCCATGGCATCTCCCGGCCGCTGATCCCCTACAACGACCATAACGGCCAGCAGATGCGGCCCCAGATCCTGTCCCAGCTGGAACGGGGCGGGGTGGTGGCGCTGGTGTCCGATGCCGGCACGCCCCTGGTGTCCGACCCCGGCTACAAGCTGGTGCGCGAGGCCATTGCGGCGGGGGCCAACATCGTGGCGATCCCCGGTCCCTCGGCCGTGCTGGCGGGACTGACTCTCAGCGGACTGCCGTCCGACCGTTTCCTGTTCGCGGGCTTTTTGCCGTCGCGGTCAGGCGAGCGCAAAAGCGCGCTGGAAGAATTGAAGGGCGTGCGCGCCACTCTGGTGTTTTTTGAATCGGCACAGCGGCTGGCGGAATCGCTGGAGGCGATGGCCGATGTGCTGGGCGACCGGCCCGCCGCCATGACCCGCGAATTGACCAAGATGCATGAGGAAGTGCGCCGCGGCAGTTTGCGCGAGCTGGCGGCGCATTATGAAAAGGCCGGCGCGCCCAAGGGCGAAGTGACGTTGCTGGTGGGTCCGCCGCTGGAAGCCAGCGCTGACGACGCCAAGGTGGATGCCGCCCTGAAAGCGGCGCTGGCTTTCATGCCGGTCAAGGCCGCCGCCGAGATGATCGCCGGGCTGACCGATGGTTCGCGCAAGGCGCTTTATGCCCGCGCGCTGGAATTGAAAGATGACAACTGAACGCCAGCAGGCACATCAGCGCGGTCACATCAGCGAAACGCTGGCGGCCCTGTGGCTGCGGCTGAAGGGCTACCGCATCCTGGCGCGGCGGCTGAAAACCCATGCCGG
>CANBZE010000247.1 GCA_947373775.1 Alphaproteobacteria bacterium | reverse complement strand
TGGAGCGTTCCAACTTCTCGCGTTCGAACGGTTCGCGCCGCCCGTTCTTCTTGACCACCACGAGCTCGCGCAGCTGCACGCGCTCGAAGGTCGTGAAGCGGCCGCCGCATTCGGGACAATGGCGCCGCCGCCGGATGGCGGAGTTGTCCTCGCTCGGACGGCTGTCCTTCACCTGGGTGTCGTCATGTCCACAAAACGGGCAGCGCATGGAATTGTCGCTTTCTTCCTATGGGTAGATCGGAAAGCGGTTGCACAGTTCGCTGACGCGGCGCGCCACGCTCTGTTCCACCTGGGCATCGCCCGCTTCATTCTTCGCCACGGCATCGACCACTTCCACGATCAGCTTGCCGACCTCGCGGAATTCGGCCGTGCCGAAGCCGCGGGTGGTGCCGGCGGGCGAACCTAGCCGGATACCGGAGGTGATGGTGGCCTTTTCCGTATCGAACGGCACGGCGTTCTTGTTGCAGGTGATGCCGGCGCGGTCCAGCGCATGTTCGGTGGGACGGCCCTTGGCGCCCTTGGGACGCAAATCCACCAGCATCAGGTGGGTGTCGGTGCCGCCAGTGACGATGTCCAGGCCGTTGGCCTTGAGCACTTCGGCCAGCGCCTTGGCGTTCTCGACCACATTCTTCGCATAAGTCTTGAATTCCGGCTTCAGCGCTTCGCCGAATGCCACCGCCTTGGCAGCGATGACATGCATCAGGGGGCCGCCCTGCAGGCCGGGGAACACCGCCGAGTTGATCTTCTTTCCGATCGCTTCATCGCGCGACAGGATCATGCCGCCGCGCGGACCGCGCAGGGTCTTGTGGGTGGTGGTGGTGACCACATCGGCGAACGGCACCGGATTGGGATGCACCCCGCCCGCCACCAGGCCGGCAAAGTGCGCCATGTCCACCATGAAGAGTGCGCCGACTTCGTCTGCGATCTTGCGGAAGGCTTCGAAGTCCCAGGTGCGGGCGTATGCCGAGCCGCCGGCCAGGATCAACTTGGGCTTGTGCTCGCGGGCCAGCGCCGCGACCTGGTCCATGTCGACGCGCTGGTTGTCCTTGCGCACCGTGTAGGGCACCGGCTTGAACCACTTGCCGGAATAGTTGGCGGGATGGCCGTGGGTGAGATGGCCGCCAGCCGCCAAATCGAGACCCATGAAAGTGTCGCCCGGATTCAGCAAAGCATAAAAGGCGGCCTGGTTGGCGTTGGCGCCCGAATGGGGCTGGACGTTGGCGAAGGCGGCGCCGAACAGTTTGCAGGCGCGCTCGATGGCGATCTGTTCGGCCACATCGACATATTCGCAGCCGCCGTAATAGCGCCTGCCGGGATAGCCTTCGGCATATTTGTTGGTCAGGACCGAGCCCTGGGCCTCCAGCACCGCCTTGGAGACGATGTTTTCGGAGGCGATCAGTTCGATCTTGTCGCGCTGGCGGTTCAGCTCGTCCTGGATGCTGTTGAAGACGTCCGGATCGGCAGCTTCCAGCCCCTGGGTGAAATAACCGGACGGGGGAGCCAACGGGACAGCGGACATGCAAGCCTCTTTGCAACCATTAGGGGTGCGAGGGCCGATATTGCGCCCCCGCGCAGGAATGGCGGATTTACCCCTTCCCCGGCACCAAATCTAGCGGTTTGGGCAAGATTTGAGGACCTTCTTGCAAGGCACGGGAAAAGCTGAGATTTCCTGTTCCGGACCCGTGCCATAATGACGGGCGGCAACATGGGCGTTTTGGGGTATGGGCAAGGATAGCGAGGACGACATCCTCAAGCTGGTGACGGAGATCGTCGCCGCCTATGTCAGCAAGAACACGGTGGCGGCCAGCGAGTTGCCCGGCATCATCAAGAATGTCCATGCCACCCTGGGCGGCTTTGCCGGTTCCGAGCAACGCACCCTGCCCCGCGCGCCCGCCGTGCCGGTCAAGAAGTCGGTCCAGCCCGACTTCATCATCTGCCTGGAGGACGGCAAGAAGCTGAAGATGCTCAAGCGCTATCTGCGCTCGCGCTTCAAGCTGTCGCCCAGCGAATATCGCGAGCGCTGGAACCTGCCGCCCGACTATCCGATGGTGGCGCCCAACTATGCCCAGAAGCGCAGCGACTTCGCCAAGAAGATCGGACTGGGCAAGGGCGACGGCCGCAAGGGCAAGCGGAAGAAGAAAGACTAGTCGGCCGCCGTAAGACGGTAGCCGACGCCCTGCTCGGTCAAAATCAGCCTGGGCTGTTCGGGATCGGATTCCAGCTTCTGGCGCAGGTTGCGGATATAGATGCGCAGATATTGCACGTCTGCCTCTCCGCCCCACACCTCATGCAGGATGAACTTGTGGGTCAGGACCTTGCCGGCATGGGCCACCAACAGGCGCAGCAGGTCATACTCGCGTGGCGTCAGCTTCACCTCCGCGCCGCGCGCCGTCACGATCCGCCGCACCAGGTCCACGGTCACATCGCTGCTGCGGAACAGGGGCTTCTCGCCTTCCTGCTGCAACTTGTGGCGCAGCGCGGCGCGAACGCGGGCCGACAGTTCCTCGACCCCGAAAGGTTTTGAAACATAGTCGTCGGCGCCCAGGTCCAGCGCCGCCACCTTGCCCGCCTCGTCATCGCGGCTGGACAGGATGATGATGGGAACGGTTTTGCCCTCAGCCCGCAGCCGGCGCACAACTTCCAGCCCGTCCATGCCCGGCAGGCCCAGATCGAGAATGACCAGGTCCACGAGATTGCGCTTGAGGAAATCCAGCGCGGCTTCCCCGTCGCCGGCTTCCTCGACCCGGTAATCCTGCGCCGCCAGCGCGGTGCGCAGGAAGCGCCGGATCGGCGGCTCGTCGTCCACGATCAGGATGCGCAAAGGATTCATGAGACCGGCAAGGTTATAGTGAACACCGCGCCTTTTGTGTCGCTTCGGTTGGCGGCGGTGATGGTGCCGCCCATCGCTTCCATGAAGCCGCGGGCGATGGCAAGCCCCAGCCCCGTGCCGGCGCGCTGCTTGTCGCCGGCCCGCACCCGGTAGAACTTGTCGAACACACGCTCGCGGTCGTCCTCGGGAAGCCCCGGCCCCTCATCCAGCACCTGCAGCTTCAGCGCGACACCCTCGCGCCGCGCCCGCAAGGTGATGGCCGTGCCGGCAGGCGCATATTTGGCGGCGTTGTCCAGGAGATTGAACAGCACCTGCTCGAACAGGACGGGATCGAGGCGCGGCATGGGCAGTCCCGGTTCCACATCCAGCGCGATCCTGTGCTGTTGAACCAGTGGCGCTACTCGCCGCAGCACGCTGCCCACCACATCGCCCAGATCCACCGGCTCCAGGTTTGGCGCCAGCGCACCGGACTCCAGCCGGGTCATGTCCAGGAGGTTGGCGATGAAGTGATTGAGGCGCTCGGCTTCCTCCTGGATGGTGCCCAAAAGCTGATCCTGGTCGGCTTGGCCCATCTGGCCGCGATATTGTTTGAGGCTGGTGGCTGAACCCAGGATGGAAGCCAGCGGTGTGCGCAGATCGTGGCTGATCGAGGTCAGCAGCGCCGAGCGCAGCTTTTCGGTTTCGGCGGCGACCCGCGCCCGGTCCATTTCCTCGGACAGATGCAGCCTTTCGATGGCCAGCGCCGTCTGGTCCGCCAGGGAATCCAGCAAGCGGCGCTGATCGGAGGTCAGCAGCGCGCCGTCGCGGCTGGAATCCAGGCCAATGACCGCCACCACGCCCCGCGATGTGCGCATAGGCAGGAACAGGCGGCGCGCACCGGGCAGGGTGTCGGCGCCGCGGCCCGCTTCCTGGCCGTGCTGGATGGTCCATTTGGCGGCGGCGAGATCGGCATCCTCCAGCGTGTCTTCCGGCGGATAGCCGGCGCGCACGTTCAGCTCTTCGCCTTCCGGCAACAGCAACACCACATGCAGCCGCAGCATATGCGCCATCTGGTAAGCCGTGGCCCAGAGCAGATCATCCAGGGTGGCGATGCCCGCCAGCTTGCGGCTGAAACGGTAAAGGTCCTCGGTGGTGGCGGCGCGCTGCCGCGCCACGATGGCCTGCATGCGCACCCGCGCGGTCAGGTTGCTGGCGATGGCCGCGACCAGCACGAACACCAGCAAGGTGATGACATTCTCCGGCTCGGCGATGGTGAAGGTGTAGAGCGGCGGCAGGAAGAAGAAATTATAGGCCAGCGCCGATACCAGGCAGGCGAACAGCGAAGGCCACAGCCCAAAGGTGACGGCGGCGGCCAGAACCGCCACCAGCAGCACCAGCGCGACATTCGACACCCCAAGGCCCTGGCGC